>JANOOS010000143.1:0-7583 GCA_031421455.1 Nitrospira sp. | reverse complement strand
ACCAAATAGACAAGACAAACCAAACAAACCAGATCAACCAAAGAAACCAGAGGACGGCTAGTCCCTCACAATCCGACTCTGACGAAGTCGATGTACCCTCGTTCGACGTCCGTACTTATAAGCTCTACTTGCACCTTGTCTCCAACGTCGAGACCACGTTCGCCCGTCACCAACCTTCCTTCGACCGGCGGCTCAAGAAGCCGGACCCACGTACCTCTGTCCGACACGCCTGTGACGATGGCGTCGAAACGCTGCCTAATCCGCGATTCAAGCAATAAGGCAGCGGCGGATTTGCGGAGCTGGCGCTCGACTTTTTCCGCGCCGTTCTCTTTCTCGGTACAGTGTTCGGCCAGATACTTCAGTTCTTCCGGATGGTACGGTGTTGACGCACCGGCCAGCGCCGCTTTGATCAGCCGCTGGGTGATGAGATCGGGAAAGCGTCGGTTGGGAGCCGTGGAATGGGTGTACCCCTTCACCGCAAGCCCAAAGTGTTCAGGAGCGCCATCCTTCGACTGATCCAATACATACTCGCCTCTGCCGATGAGCTTCACGATGGCCAGGGAAAGATCGGGAAATCTGAGGGGATCAGCCTTCCGGCGTGCGATGAGGAACGATTCGAGCGCACCTGCGTCAGGCTCCGATGGTAAGCGCTCGCCCCAGCGTACGGCCACCTCGATAATCCTCTGCCAGCGTTCGGGAGAGCGCAGGATACGGCGGAAGGAGGGCATGCCCTTTCCCTTCAGGTACGATGCGGTTGCCTGATTCGCTGCAATCATAAAATCTTCAATCAATTCCTTGGCGCGATTCTTCTGCTCAACCTTGAGACCGATCAGCACCTCACCCTCAAACACGGCTCGTGGCTCAATCGTTTCAAGACTCAGCGCTCCCTGCTGGTGTCGGCGTACCTTGAGCCGCTGGGCAACCTGGTCTTGGAGGCGAAGCTGTCCGTCGAGGCCGGAGACGGCCTTGACCCGCTCAGGCTCAGACGCCTCCCCTGCGAGCCAGGGGGCAACGCTGTTATACGCAAGCTTCGCATGGTTGCGGACCAGAGCCCGAAAGAGGGTCGAACTGAGGATCGCCCCGTCCTCCGCAATCACCATTTCCACAACGATCGCGAGACGGTCTTGCCCTTCGCCGAGAGACGTCAGATCGGTCGACAGTTTTTCCGGCAGCATAGGGAACATGCCTCCGGACGTATAGACCGACGTCGTATTGTGCTTGGCATGCACATCCAGGGCGGATTCCTTCGTAACCAGTGCGTCCACGTCGGCAATCGCAACCAGGATTGAGACAGACCGATCAGGATGTGGCTCGGCCACAGTGAGTTGGTCGAGGTCTCGGGAATCGTCGTTGTCGATTGAGGCCCAGAGCAACTCTGTTAAGTCACGCATGCCCACGTGCCGGTCTGTGGCAGCACCCTGTATGCGGGCCAGCTCGGCCATCGCCGCGGCAGAAAAATCCGGCAAGAGGCCTCGTTCGACCATAGCGCGACGAGCGATATTCTTGAGATCTGTGCGATGGCTTTTCATGTGTCTCCTTCAATCTGGTGGTTAAACCTTCGAGGCGCATAGTTCTGATTGCGTTCCGAGTTTGCACAAGCTATATGATAGGGGTCTTGGCGATCTCAGGTCAGAATCGTCTCCGTGAGAAGAGCCAATGAGTCATTCTGATGGCCGCGTTAACCTATGAACAATAAACTGGCAGTGACGATAATCCGATGGGCCATCGCGGTTCCGGCGGGGCTCGCGGCTTGGTTCGGAGCGAACTATTCTATTGGAACCACCTTTGGCTTTGTCCACGGATTTGAAGTGGTCGAGGAGTTTTGGGACGCGCCGGATATGAACGGGATGCCCATTAGTGGCACATATATTATTCTTGTCACTCGGCTTGTTGCCGCTGCCGCCCTGGTGGGGATGATTGTCTACCTTGTACCGCGTTTCCATAAACGGGTGGCGGCCATTGCAGCCGCGCTTGTATCCGTTGCCGCCCTGGGCTTCTTGGGTTTCGTATGGTTTCAAGCCGGGAATGCCGATCTACAATTCGGCCCGGATGGCTGGTACAGACATATCCTGGACGCGTTGAGCATTATCATGGGCGCAATATTCGGCGCATGGGTGGCATGTGGGAATCAGAGATACCGAACCCGCGCGTAGCGCATAAAGCGCAAGAACTGACTGGTTTCCCTTGTATGTTTGGTTTATTTGGCTTGTTTAGTTAAACGAGAATGACCAGATAAACAAAACAAACCAGATGAACCTGCCCCCTACCTCTCGCTTACTGTTTCCTCACCCGCCTGGCCCCCATCGTCCCCACTATGACCACCGCCGGCGCCTGAGGAGAAAAGGCCTGCTCAATGCATTGTTTCCCATCGGTCGTGAGGATAATGATTCCGCAGTGACTCTCAAGCGGCCTTTTTTGCCCGACGCACCAGGGACTTAGCCATCGAACTAATTTCACCGTGACTCCAGCAACACTGGTTGAACAGGAACTGGCGGCAGCCCAAGCCGCACAGCAAGACGGCAACGACGGAAAAGCAAGAGTCTGTGCGCGCCGCGCCGTGGCCCTTGCCACTGACGTGTGGCTCGCGCAGCTCCCTGCTCCACGATGGCGCGGGGATGCGATGGCACAGCTCAGTCACATTCAACAGAACGCGTCCCTCCCTCTTCCTATCCGCCAGGCGGCCGAACGATTGAGTACCCCGGTGACCCGTCAGCACACAGCCCCCTTCACGACAGATCCCGTCGCCGACGCAATACTCATCATTAACCACCTCAGCGGCACCACCTCAGATCGCAGGTCCTGATGACAGGCAGGATGTTGAGAAAGTCCGCCACCATGCGAAGATCGTTACGCCTGAGGCATGAAAGGTGAAACGCCAGGACTATTCGCCCGTGACGTTCGCTGAAGGGGTCGTGACAGCGGTTCGCTCTTCGATCCACTTGTAGAGCACCGGTAGTACCACAAGCGTCAGTAATGTCGAACTCACGAGTCCACCGATCACCACGACGGCCAGGGGCCGCTGAACTTCCGATCCAATTCCATTGGCAAAGGCAAGCGGCACCAATCCCAGCAACGCGACCAGCGCCGTCATCAAGACGGGACGGAGACGCATCACACAGCCGGACATCACCGCCTGCTCAATGCCCATTCCTTCCTGCCGACGCAGCGAATTCATATAGGACACCAACACGATGCCGTTCAACACGGCCACGCCGAAGAGATTGATGAATCCAACCGAGGCCGGCACGCTCAGGTATTCCCCCGTCACCCATAAGGCGACAACCCCGCCGATGAGGGCAAACGGGAGATTGAGAATGATCAGCGCCGCCTGCTTCAGTGAGGAGAACGATGAAAGCAAAAGCAGGAAGATCACGACAATGGTGATCGGGACAATGATCTTGATAAGGCCCAGCGCCCGCTCCATATTTTCGAACGACCCGCCCCAGACAACATGGAACCCTTCCGGAAGCTTGACCTCCTGAGCCATCCGCTGCTGCGCCTCAGCCACAATGCTTCCGATGTCCCGCCCGTGCGTATTGAAGCTGACCGGCAGATACCGCTGGAGATGGTCACGGTTGATACGCCCCGGTCCCTCGTGCATCCGGATGACACCGAGATCGCTGAGGGGAATGAAGGCTCCACTGCCGTCCGTCAGTCGAATGTTCCCGATGGTCTCGATGCTGTTCCGATACTGTTCCGGAAACCGCACGATCAAATTGAACCGGCGATTCTCTTCATAGACCCTGGTCGCGGCTTCTCCACCGATCGCGGTTGCAATGACCTCGCGGACATCCGAGACGTTGATGCCATGCCGGGCGATCTTACCCCGATCGATATCGATCGTAATGTACGGCTGGCCAAAGAGTTGTTCTATCTTTAGATCTTTGACACCCCGAATCGTGCCGAGGACGCCGGCAATCTCGTTCCCTGTGTGACGTAGCTCCTCCAGGTCGTGCCCGAACAGTTTGACCGTCACTTCTGCGCGCACCCCCGAAATCAATTCATCCACCCGTTGCTGGATCGGCTGGCTGATCAGATAGTTGGCGCCGGGCACCTTTGCCAGCCGCTCGCGGACTCGCTCTTTCAACCCCGCCATGGTGGGAGCTGTCGTCCAGGTATCGATCGGATGCAGCATCGCAACGGAATCGCTTTCGTTCGGTTCTTGCGGGTCGTTCGCCAATTCCGTGCGTCCGATTTTGGACACCATCATCTGCACTTCAGGAAACTCCAGCACCGCTTTCTGCACCTCCCGTT
Organism: Nitrospira sp.; assembly: GCA_031421455.1. Taxonomy (GTDB): domain Bacteria; phylum Nitrospirota; class Nitrospiria; order Nitrospirales; family Nitrospiraceae; genus Palsa-1315. Next base: position 3,329 of record JANOOS010000143.1, on the reverse strand, counting down.
CGATCTTGATCGACTGCTCCAACGAAACGCTCGGCAAGCGGATCGTGAGGGGGGACATCGTACCTTCATTCAGAATGGGGACAAACTCCGAGCCCAAAAATGGAAAGAGCGCAATGCTTCCTGCCAGCATGAGTCCAGTAGCTGTCAGCACCGTGTTCCGATGTCCTAACGCCCAGCGTAGCAGAGGAAGATAGAGCCGCTTGGCCCATCGGAGCACAAAGGGCTCGGAGTCGGCGTGCCCCGCCTTCAAAGTCAGTAAACACAACACCGGCGACAGCGTGACCGATAGAACGAGCGACACCATCATGGCGATCATGATGGTATAGGCCATCGGCTTGAACATTTTGCCTTCCATGCCTTGGAACGAGAGGATGGGCATAAAGACAATGATGATGATCATAATACCGAAAACCACGGGACGGGCGACCTCCCGAGCGGCATTGAGGATGAGGGCCTGTCGAGGCAGGCCTTGGTGACGGGGATCCGACATATGCCGATGGATGTTTTCCACTAGCACCACCGAGGCATCGACCATCATGCCGATGGCGATAGCCAGACCTCCCAAGGACATCAGATTGGCCGTGAGATCGAACCGATCCATTACGAAGAACGTCACGAGCGGCGTCAGGATGAGCGTCGCCGCCACGATCAAGGCGCTCCTGGTATCGCCCAGGAATAGGAACAGCACGACCACCACCAGGAGAATCCCCTCCCCCAGCGCCTTATAGACGGTCTTCAAGGCGGCGGAGATCAATTCAATACGATCGTAAAAGGGAACAATCCGCCATCCTGCCGGCAGCAGCCCCTTCTCCTGTATCTCGGCAATTTTGACTTTGATGCCTTCCACGACGTCGCGGGCGTTACCGCCGCGCAGCATGAGCACAATCCCTGCCGCCACCTCGCGCTCACCGTTCAAGACGACAGCGCCATGGCGAATGGCATGACCGATCTGTACCTGTGCGACGTCATGGATGTGCACCGGAGTGCCACCCACTTCCTTGACGACGATGTCCTCGATGTCGCTCAATTTCCGGATCATCCCCACGCCGCGGACAATGTACTTTTCAGCATAGGTCTCCAGCACATTGCCGGAGGCATTCGCGTTGTTGTTCGCCACGGCGGCGAACACCTCGTGCAGCGCGAGATCGTATTTGCGCAACAGTTCAGGCTCGACGAGCACCTGGTACTGTTTGACATACCCGCCTTGCGAGTTGACATCGATCACTCCGGGGACACCCTTGAGCAACGGCCGGATGATCCAGTCCACCGCAGTTCGCTGCTCGATCAATTCATGTTCCGCTGCGGCGGCGTCCATGCCGGCATGCGAAGGGCCTTCCAGGTAGTACTGATACACCTCTCCCAGTCCGGTGCTGTTCGGGGTCATCATCGGTTCAGACCCGGGCGGTAAGTTCTCCCGCACTTCGATCAGCCGTTCGAGCACAAGTTGGCGGGCAAGGTTGATGTCCATATGATCGTCGAACACCACCGTAATCAACGACAGCCCGACTTTGGTGAGCGAGCGTAGTTCCGTCAGATGCGGAACCCCGGTGACTTGTTGCTCGATGGGAAAGGTCACCAGCCGTTCCATCTCTTCGGGGGACAAGCCAGGCGCTTTCGTCACGATTTGCACGAGCACGCTCGTTACATCGGGAAACGCGTCGATCGAAATCGTACGGAAGGCATAGGCCCCCAAAAGGGTCAGGAGGCCGGCAAACGTGAGGATGAGTAAGGGACGGCGAAGAGAAAACTCAAGAAGTTTGTCAACCATGCTTAGTCTTTAGGCTTCAATAGCTCGGATTTCAAGGTAAAGCCGCCCTCCTTGACGACCGCTTCTCCTTCCTGCAACCCTTCGAGAACCTCGGCGAAGGTTCCATTCTTCTCGCCCATTTTGATCGTCCGCGCTTCAAAGACGCCTGGTTCCTTCTGCACAAACACGAAACTGCGATCCCGATCACGCTGAACGGCTGCTTCGGGAACGACCAGGACATCCGAGGCCGGTTCGGACGAGACGCGGATCGTCGCGAACATCTCCGGCTTCAGATGACCCTTAGAATTGTCCAAGACGAGGCGTACCTGCATCGTCCGCGTCGCGGTATCGAGGACATCGCCGACATAGGAGACAGTCCCTTGGAACACCTCGTCGGGATAGGCAGTCACAAAGACCTCGACCGGCTGATTCGCAACGGCGGTCGCACGCTGCACGTAGGAGACATCTTTTTCCGATACATTTGCCACCACCCAGACCGTCGAGAGATCGGCCACCGTAAACAGTTTATGGCTGGTTTCAACCAACTCGCCTTTGGTGAGGTCGCGCGCGATCACCCGGCCGGCAAAGGGCGCAATAATGGAAACCTGCGAACGGATCGTTTGCGTCCGCTCAAGGATTCCAATTTCTTTGTCGCCCATGCCCAACAACCGGAGCCCTTCACGCGCCTCCTGAGTCTCGGCGCGGATACTGATCATTTCTCCTTCGCGGCGCTGCGCCTCCGCCTGGCCGATGACTTTCTCTTGGTAAAGAAACTGCGCCCGCTCATAGGCCTGCACCGCGACATGCCGCCGCGCGCGGGCCTTGAGATAGGCAGACTGGGCTAGTCCGAGATCACCGCTATGGAGCACCACCAACAGCTGATTGGCTTTGACCATCTGCCCCAAGTCGGCATGCACCTCAGCCACCCGCCCACGCACAAGGGTCGTAATATTCGCCAACGCGTTCTCGTTCGGCCGTACGACGCCGGGGAAGGTACGGTAGGTACGAAATGACGTTCGCCCAACCGGCTCCACCGTCACGCCGGATCGGGTGATTTCATCCGATGGGAGCCGAACAAGACGCGCTTCGCCTGCCGAATGTTTCGTCTTGTTCTCCTCAGCCGGGGCCGGAGCCGGCGCACGGTCACAGCTCGTAGAGGACGCCAACAGCAGCATGCCGAAGAAGACCCTGCAGATCGGACTCAGACGGGCTCGCAGGCACGCATGAGACTCGCATCGTTTTGCACATCGGCCGGAATAAATGACCATACCGCGCATCTGTCCTTTTCAGAATTAGAGTGGGCCACCCAAGGCGCGTTCAAACCGCGTAAGCGCCAGAGAGAGTTCAAAGCGCGCCAGATTGTAATCCACGGTAATCTGGCGTTGGACCCGTTGGGCATCGAGCACATCCAGGAGGCTGGATGCTCCCTGGCGGAAGCTCAATTGGGCGATACGAAGCGCTTCTTGTGCTTGTTTCAAGAGCCCTTCCTCATAGACGAGGATCTGTTCCTGCGCCGTTTCCGCCTCGCGAGCATGTTGGTTGATGGCACGGTTGATCTCGTTCCTGGCACGAAGCAGCTCTG
>JANOOS010000142.1:0-3220 GCA_031421455.1 Nitrospira sp. | reverse complement strand
TTCCATCGGCACATTGATCGTGAACCCCTCGCCTGCTCCCCGTCCCCGTTCAGATTCTCGGCCCGTTCCCGGATAGTGAGGGAATTGATGCGTGCTGAAGAAGAGCACGGAGGGATCGTCTTCGAAACTATGCTGCGTGCCGTTCCCATGATGCACATCCCAATCGACGATCAATACACGCTTGAGTCCGTACTTCTTCTGCACATAGCGGGCGGCAATCGCCACATTATTGAAGAGACAGAACCCCATCGCGCGCCCCGCTTCGGCATGATGCCCCGGCGGCCTCACCGCACAGAATACATGCTCCACTTGCTTGTTCATGATTGCATCGACAGCAGCCAATACCCCACCGGCGGCCAGATAGGCAGCGGTCAATGAACCGGGAGACATCGAGGTATCGGGATCGAGCGACAGGCGCCCGCTTGCCGGCGCGTTGGTCTTCAGCATCGAAAGATATGCGGGCGTGTGGATCGGCATAATCCATTCGTCCTCTGCCTCTCGCGGTGCAATCATCGTCAGCCGAGCCGCCGTGCCGCTCTGCTCCAACTGCTGCATGATCGCGCGCAGCCGATTGGGTGACTCAGGGTGCCCTGCCCCCATGTCATGGCCGAGATACGCAGGATGGTAAACAAGCCCGGTTTTGCCCATGTTGCAACCCAGTGATCAGTGACGAGTGATGGGTGATCAGTAGCGATGAATGAGAGCTCACGCCCTACTCATCACCCTTCACGCATCACTCATCACATCTGCGAATCGTAGCATGCAGCAACGCGCATAGACAACGAGCGGAAACGCGTGCTACGGTTGTTGTCGTGATCATCCAACGAGGAGAAATGAATGCCGAACCGCCGCATCGAACCGCTCAAGAAAGTCCTAGCGATTGACCCGAACGACGAGGTCGCCTGGTTTGGTCTCGGGAAGGCCTACATGGAAGATGAGAACTTCGAAGAAGCAGCCAAGGCCCTTCAGCAATGTGTCACGGTAAAACCCACCTACTCAGCCGCCTACTATGCCTGGGCCCAATCACTGCACAAGCTGAGTCGAATCGACGAGTGCCGAACCGTCTGCGCCACTGGCATCGACGTCTCCACCAAAAACGGCGACGCGATGGTGACGAAGAATTTCGAGCTACTCAAAAGCTCACTGCCTGCCTAGGAGTTAGACTTCATCGAGAGGGTTCAAGGTCCGAAGTTCGAGGTTTTGGGAACTTCGAACCACGAACTTCGAACGTCAAATCGCGCATGTCTCGCGCTTCACGCTTCACAGACGACGTTCGTTAGACTGGCTCCGCCCCTTTGTCATCGTCGTCATCATCGGATGAGAGGCCTAAAGCTTCCGGCTGGCGTTTGGCTATTTCTTCGTACACTTCATCGAGCCAGCGGCTTGCGCAGCCAAGAATCTCCCTGACTAACGGCTCCGTTTGGCCCGTGCGCTTGATCGTCCACTGGCAGACATATTCCAACAGCACGTCCCGCTCGAACCGCTCCGACGATTGAGTGGCCAACACAGTCATTTCACTCAGCCCCGTCTTGAGAATCTCAGCCACTGTGTCCCGCCCATAAGACGTGCTGGCTGTGACATATTGGACTGCCCGGTTCAGTTCTTGGTCGGTCATGAGGTCTCCCCATTACTCTTCTCGCATCATACCGAGAATGCCATGACAGATGGAAGATTCTCGTTGATCACAAGCCGCGAAAAACTCTGCTGCCTCGTCGGCGGGAATGGTATGATCGGAACCGAACAAGCCAGCCCGCATGATGCATGGTGGTGAGACGAAGGAGATGCAACCTATGCCTGAGAAGACCAGTCGACACGTTTCAACGAAGCGCAAGATCTCATCCCCTAAGCAACAGAAGCTCGCCTACTCCGAGCGCTGGGATCTCTCCCATTTGGCAGAGAAGCCAGTTCAACATTTCGAGAACCTGCTGGGAGAGATCGAGGCCAAGGTGGCGCAATTTGAATCAGCGCGTACCCAGCTCAGCCCGACCATGGAAGCATCGGTCCTCCGCTCGCTGCTGACTTTGAGTGAAGAGATCGCAGCTGCCGCATCCAAAATCGGCGCCTACGCCTACCTCTGGTTCTCCGAAAACACCAAGGATCTCGCCGCACGTTCGTTTAAAACCAAGGTTGAGGAACGGCTCACGGCGCTCCAAAACCGATTGGTGTTTTTCGACCTTTGGTGGCAGAGCGTCGATCAGGACAATGCCCGCCGGCTCATGGCCGGAACAGGCACGCTTCGCTATCACCTCGAAACCATTCGCCGGTTTCAACCCCACACACTGTCTGAACCGGAAGAGAAGATCGTCAACATCAAGAACATCACGGGCCGCAGCGCAGTCCAGTCACTGTATGACATTGTGACGAACGCCTTCACGTTTACACTCACCGTCAACGGTAAACGAAAATCGATGACGCGCGAGGAACTGACGTCCTATCTCCGCCATGCGCAAAGTCGACTACGTGAGGCCGCCTATCGAGAGCTGTACCGTGTCTACGCTGATCAGCACGATTTGCTAGGCGAACTTTACAAGACATTGGTCAACGACTGGAAGGCGGAGAATCTCCAACTGCGCCGGTTCGCCTCCCCGATTGCTACGCGCAACCTCGGCAACGACATTCCCGATGCAGCCGTGGCCTCCCTCTTAAAAGTCTGCCAGAAAAATGCGGGCATCTTTCAGCACTACTTCCGCATCAAGGCTCGCCTGTGCAAGATCAAGCCGATGAGCCGCTACCACATCTATGCGCCGCATCGCACAAAGCAGAAATCCTATCGCTATCAGGATGCCGTCCGCATGGTATTGGAGGCCTATCGAGGGTTCTCTCCTCAGTTAGCCGACTTGGCGGAACGGGTCGTTCATGAACGCCATATCGATGCGCGTACGAGGCCAGGGAAAATCGGGGGCGCCTATTGCTACAGCGTTGTCCCTGACATGACCCCTTATGTGCTGCTGAACTTCACCGGCGAGGCCCGCGATATCGCGACAATGGCTCATGAGCTCGGTCATGCCGTCCACGGCATCCTGGCGGCTAAACATTCCGTATTTACCTTCCATTCCACCCTCCCACTGGCGGAAACAGCGTCGGTGTTCGGGGAACGAATTCTGTCCGATGCCCTCATGAACCAGGAACGGGACAAGAAGGTGCGGCAGGGGCTCTTGCTCAACCAGCTGGATGACATCTACGCCACAGTCCTCCGGCAAGCCTATTTCGTCCAATTTGA
>JANOOS010000141.1:0-7197 GCA_031421455.1 Nitrospira sp. | reverse complement strand
CGCTGGAGTAGTGGAAGAAAGCCGCATGAGAGGAAAATACCGAAGCCATGGCCCGGTTCTCCCTGTCAGTATGATGCAGTGTGCAGACCGGATCATACGATAAGTCATCTTACGCTTCGCTCAGCAGGGAGTCCAATCGCCTGGCTCAGAGAGGATTCGTGGTGGAGAAACAGGGGCATGTTTTGCGATCGACCATCGGGAGAGAAGGTTTGCGCACTTGAAGCAGGTTGAGCAGGCGAATGTATGATTACAAGGTTCTCATTGGGAACCGGCAACTTGGTTATTGTTTGGCGGACTAAATCAATGGCACGTCCACGACGGTTCCTGGTTGAATCGTTGTCAGCAGCGTCTCAACGGCCGGCAGGAGTTGATTCACAGTCGGCACTTGATTGCTGGGTAGCACGAGGATAGCAAGTCTAAGACCTGAAAGGTTTTGCTGATACTGGAGATTCCGATCGGCAGTGATAAAGATATTGAAGTGTTCTTCGGCTCGTCGCAGCAACTCGCCATTTCGAACTCCAGCCCATCCCATTTCTTGAACAGTCGAGATGTCTAAATGAGGTAATCGGAGCTTGAGCAAGCGGGGAACTGATTCATCGAGGAGGATCTTCACGCAGTCTTGCGCAGTTTGAGAAGCGTGGTCTTGGAGAATTCAAGCACCTGTAACGCTTGCTCCCGTGTCACGCTTGGGAAGTTGTCGAGAAACTCATCAAGAGTGAGGCCTGCTTCAAGGTTGCTGATTAAGGCATCGACAGGCACACGCGTCCCACGAAAAACAGGCGTTCCGCTGACAATCTCCGGATCAATGGTAATCGGAAGACGATCAAGGTCTTTCTGATCAATCACGAGTGGCATACAAGTCCTTCATGCCGGAATAGACCCACAGTATACTCCACTCGGACAAGTCTGCAAAAGGCCTTCTCAATCGCCAAGAGGCGAGGCCCGGTGGGCAAACTCCTGCCATGCGCCACGAAATGTTTGGATGCAAGACATGGTCCTCGTGAGCAGCCGAGGGCCATGCGGGTGGCTGAGAGCATCAGGAAAAATATTCCCGACCCCTTTTCACCGCCTCTCAAGCAGCCTCTTTTTTTGAGCCTGAAACTCCTCCTCGGTGATCACGCCCGAGTCCTTGAGCTCCTTTAATTTATTTAGGTCTGTGTAAAGATCACCCGAATCCTTGATTCGAACATCCTGCTTGACGGCCTGGTCGCTTTCAAGCCGTACGGTGGGAGTTTTAGTGCTGTCGAAATCGCCGGTTCTGCCGTAGGAATCAACGCGCCCATCAATTAGCCGAACATAGTATGGACGCGTGACTCCAGAGAAAGCCTGATCGTCCATTTCCGACAAAGCATAGTTGAGATATTCGGAGCGCCCCTGCGCACTCACGCTTGCTGGTGGGCCCATCACGGCAATAACTTCCTGCTTTGTCATGCCAAGGCGGACACTGCCGATCTTTTCAGCAGTGGCGCATGCCGACATGGCGATGCAGACTACTAAACTCCAAAACAGAGTTCTCATTTGCCATCTCCTTCTTCAATGCTCAACTGGATATTGGCTGGTTTCGGATAAGTATGAGACCCCAATTGCCTTGTGATGCAGGATAAGAACCCTGTGACATCCTGTTTGTTTTATTGACAGAAACCAAACAGACCAGACCAACCAGACAGACTAGAAGTTTCCCGCCTGCACCACATCCTCGATGCTGTTGATGTCGAGCCAGTGGCCTGCTGTGTAGAGCACCCGGATGGGATATTGCCGTTTCAGCAGTTCTTGGAGCAGCTGAGGAATGCCGGCTTTACGGTTGGCTGGTTTGGCCAGCATCTCTGCGATGATGTCGGTGATGAGTGTTGCGGCGCTGGGTGAGACTTTGAGGAAGCCCATCCAGACTCCGTGGATGGATTCTTTGGGGAGCGTATCCCCCAATTGCTTGAGGTGGATCTTGGCGTTGAAGGCTCTTCGCGAGTTGGGAATGGTGCATTCGGTGAACCCGCCGAGGCGGGCATAGCTGCTCTGCTCCTGCCAATTGCTGTCGACGAAAATCACGCAGTCGTCGGTTTCCTGACAGAGAGATTGGGGGATGTATTTGTTGAACAGCACGTCGCCGTATGAAATGACCGTGTGTTGAGCCGGACCTTTCTTGGATCGGAGAGCTTTCAAGAGGGAATCCAGTTCGCCTGTGTCTGCAAAGTCGTCGTTATCGACATAGGTCAGGTTGGGCAGATCGACGGCTTCTTTCTTATAGCCACGGACCACCACGATATCCTTGATACCGACGGCATTGTAGGCGTCGACGATGTGGGAGAGGATCGGCGTGCCCTGGATGTTGACCATCGTTTTAGGTAGCTGCTCGGTGAGTTCCCCCAGTTCTTTTCCGCGAGAGGCGGCCAGCACGATGGCGCAGGTGTCTTCGGCGCCTTTGGGGAGATAGCGGTCTTCAGCTTCTTGTAGCTCTGCAGCGTTTTGCAGGCGGAAGATTTCGGATACCGGTGCAACTTTGTCTTCAATGGAGAGCAGGTGTTCATCCTCCTTGAGAGTCCTTGCGGTCTTCTGCATGGAGGCCACGGCAGTCCGCAGCATGTGATTGGCCCAGATGACAATCGAAAAGCCGTGTTGGCGAAATATATCAGTGGGTGTCGCGTAATATTTCGTTGGCACGATGACGACGGGGCAGCGATTGCCCCATTCCTGCTTGAATGCCAGGATTTCATCCGGCACCGAGAGGGCGCTGTGAATGAGTATGCCGTCTGCTCCTGCCTGATGATAGGCCTCGGCACGGCGTAGGGCTTCGGCTAGCCCCCAGCCACAGATGAAGGCTTCCACGCGGGCGATAATGGAGAAGTCCGGATCGGTCTGCGCGTCTTTGCCGGCTTTGATCTTGCCGCAGAACTCCTGCATGTCTGCCATGGGTTGGGCGTTTCCCTTGATAAAACTATTTGTCTTGGGGAAGAGCTTGTCCTCGATACAGACTGCGGCGATGCGGCGCTGCTCGAGTTTTCGGACGAGCCGCTGCATATTGTTGAAGTTGCCGTAGCCCGTATCGCCATCGAGGAGAATCGGAATCGTGGTGGCATCGGACATGAATTCCAGGTTTTCCAAAACTTGGGTCCAGCTGGCTTCGTTGTTGTCACGGACGCCGAATTGCGCTGAAATGGAGAGACCGCTGGCCCAAATGCCACGAAAGCCGGCCTCTTGGACGATTTTGGCACTGAGACCATTGTGGGCTTCACAGATGAATTCCAATTCTTCCGACAAGAGGAGCTTCCTAAATTGATGCGATTGAGAGATGCCTGGTATCGAACTCATGGATTCCCTTCCTTTAGCAGGATGCTGAAAAAGCCCGCCAGCAGCAGAAGACCGTTATTTGGTTTATTGGTTTGTCTCGTTTGTTTGGTTAAACCAGACAGACCAGATGAACCAGATAAACAAAACAAACCAGTTTGAGCATCCTGCTGGATTGTGCTCCTGGTGTCCCACATAGTCCTGTTCGGGACTGGTGCGGCTGTGGCGCACGCGCTGGCTGTAGAGAATACCGGTTTCCCCTGGAGAAATCATCTTGCCTTTCACGACGGATAGGCACGTATCACGAATGGCTGAGGGGATCGCGCCAAGTTGTCTGATAGACGGGTTATTCCACCGATTGGCCATGTAGAAAGAGCGCTTGTTCTAGCGCCCGGAAGAATTGTTGGTACGGGCCCGGCTCTTCGACGGCCTGTAGATAAAATTGTGCACTGGCCCGGACGATGAGTTGGGAATCCCCGCGGGTGCGGATCGTGGCGGTGAAGCGCACGAGATTACTGCGGTGCCAGAATGGGCCCCATGTATTGAAACTGCGTGTCAGGAGGAGGAGTGTATCCGGGCGATAGAGGAGGTAGGTCGGGTCCGTGACGTAGGGTTGTTCGATATCGATAAATTTCTTTCCGGAGACGATCCCCAGTTCCTCATCCAGCACTTCCACGTTAAAGTCCAGATCCTGCATGGTGGAAATGATGGCCTCAAGCATCCTCCGGCGGTCCTTGGTGTCAAAGGCTCTGGTTTGTGCAGCCCGAACCTTGAGCTGGCTTGTCTCCGACAACCAGATCTGCTCCCGCGAGTTCCATTGGTTGTGGTGTCGTGATTCGTAGGGAGAACAGCCCTGGATCACGAGCATACAGAAGAGCGCACCGCCTAGCGCGCAGAACGCGGTGGCCTGTCTTAGGGCCAAGGGCGTCATTGTGAGAATTCTTACTCCTTCGTCAGAAATAGTGAACGCTCAAGTGATGCAAAGAAATTCTGATAGACCTTGGGATCGTCGATGGGCTTGTTGTTGTAGATGGCATTTGCACGGATGGTCAGACGGTCCTTCGTGTCCTGACGCACGGTGACGGTGACGCTGATGACGTCGTAATAGTTGGGCTCGGCGAATCGCGCGGCCGTCACGAGCCCGAGCGGTTCGTTGGCCCGCTCAATGATGAATCCGAGGTCTTGCAGCGAGGCGATGACTCCACGTAGGGCAGCGTTCCGGTCTTTGACGTCGAAGGTACGCGTCTGGATGCTACGGAGCTTGAGTTGCGCGTCGCTCGGCGCCAGAAGATCCTGCGGAGGTTGCGGCGTAGAACAGCCGTAGAGCAGGAGGCTGCCAACTATGAGTAAGCCTCCCCATACGCATTGTTTAGCGGTCATAGATCCTTTTCTTTGCTGGATCATATGGTATGTGCTTCCAGGAACACGGCCTTGGAGAGTTTCGCGAAAAATTGCTGGTAGATTTCAGGATCCCGGATCATTTCCATGTGTTGCTGGCCTGGTGGAATATATTGGCGATCAGTCTGTCCGTCGCCTTTCCATACGATGCGGTAGAACACGATACGTATTTCCTGCCTGGTGGCTGCTTGATTGAGTGGCCTGGTGATCAACCCAGCCGCGATCTTCTGGTGCAGATCTACGGGAGAGAGCAGTTTTCCAAGTGAGAGGACCAAGAACAGGACTCGTTGGATATATTGCCCGTATTCCCGAGCGCTCCGTTCTTTCGTTGCCCGCAGGAAACCGACTTCGCGCACGCTCTCCTCGACTTGAAAGCCGAGGTCCTGGAGCACTGCGGCTGATGCCGACAACAGTTCCTTTTCGTTGGGCGTCTCAAAGAATCGGGTCTGCATCGCCCGGTGCTTGGAGGTTTCCGTCGTCAGCTGAAACAACTCAGCCGGCTCCGTGTGAGTGACACATCCAGTCAGCAGTACGAGCGAGATCAGGCAGGCTCCCGTCCGCTTAGAATTGCGTGGAGTTGTAGGCAAAGTCGCGAACCTTCTTCTCTTCGTCGTACTTGATGATGATGGTAAGGGTGCGTTGCCGCTGCGAACTGGAACTGCTGCGCGAGCTGCCGCCCAAGATGATGATGCCTGCAAAGGAAGAGCTGGATGTGTCCACCCGGTCGGTCGAGACCTTGTCGTACATCCAGACCTCACGGCGTTTTTCATCCGTCGTCACGATATTCGGTGAGCCGAGGAGTTCTGCAACCTGGGAGGCAGCCATACCGATTTTGATCTCTCCTTGGACCTTCCCGACAGTCAGCCGGTCTTCTTTGATTTCGGCCCTCTCACTCCCACAGCCTGCAACGATGATCGACAAACAGAGTCCCACTGCGATCCATAGGTTCTTCATCTGGTGTCCCCCTTCTGCGTGATGTCATTCGAGAGGCTGTGCGGTCTCCTCTCGTTCAGCCAGCTCAAGCACATTTTGCTGCGCTGGGTGCTGGCAGCTGGCATTCAGACCATTCTTACAATCATAGGGTACTCTTTTCGCGATGAGAAATCACTCGACCTTGAGGGGACGTGAACCGTTAGACGTGAAAAGTGAAACGAGGGTAACGAGTGAGATGGTGGGATTAGCGAGACGGGGTGAGTTCTCTTGGTTATTTCGTTCATCGAACCAAAGAAACCAAACCAACCAAATGAACCAAATAGACCACCCTAGTTTCTTACTTGGGGGTGATATGCATGCGTGCGGCTTCAGTCGGGGGGCCACAGGTTGATTTGTCGTAACAGGATTGCACGGTCACGTCCCACAGTCCTTCATGGTCGGCGCCCGCGTCCTTGCAGGATATTTTTGCTGTATTTGCAGAGATCAATCGTACTGTTTTCTTGGCCTGCTTGCTTTGGTCGATCACTGTAATCTGATACCCGGTGACTTTTGGATCGTTCGTTTTATCCCATGAGATGTTGCAATGCAGTCCGACGGTTGTCGGCTGGTGTTGCTTCGAAGGGGTTGCACAGCCAACGCCCACGAGCAGCGAGATCATGAGCAGTCCCGCCAAGTATTTTGTTAAAGTAATGATAGGTTTCATCAGAGGTCTCCAAAACTGAGAGCCATAGGTTTGCAGCGATTCATTCTGTGCAGGATACACCGGTGAGATTCTGGTTTCTACTCGTTAGAGGGCCCGCTTTCCCCAATCGGCCATGATGTTCGGCTTTGCAGACTTCGGGCTATGGGAACTACGGCTAGAGGATGTGCATTTGGTCTTGGGATTCGGACAGGCCTACCTTGCTACGGCGACGACTCCTCTCCACTGGACACATCAGAAGTCGAATACGAAGAGCGTGAAAGGTGAAACGTAAAAGGTGAAAGGTTTCAGAGGAAAGCCAATGGCGTCTTTACTTTTCACGTTTTACGTTTCACCTTTCACGTCTTACGTCTCACGGTTCGTTCTGAGCCGAGGATCGGTAGGTGAAATAGAGCGCGATGCTTCCTATCAGAGAGATGAGCAGGCCTGCGATGAGTATGGTCGTAAAGCTGAGTGGTGCGATATAGCGGTGGTACAGGAGGGGCAGCAGAATGGATGAGGCCACGGCCAGAGCGAGGCCCAGCATGTGACGCTTCAGATAGATCGGTTCGCCTGGTTTACGTCCCATGTCCGACGAGTTTCCTTAGATAGTTCCTCCACCTTCTTCTACCATTTCCCTTTGATGGCGGGCTAGTATGGTCTCCCACTGCGCGTGTCCAACGAGGGTCTTCTGAGACCGCGCGTTGCGCGAGCACCGTCCATACCATACACCTCTCTTTAGAGGAGTGGCCAAGGCTGCCCTTTACTGCGCGCGTCAAGCGACCACTGCTCTTCCATCTCTACCTTGAGGGCTGGCTAGATTGGTCTCCCACTGCGCGTGTCCAACGAGGGTCTTCTGAGACCGCGCGATGCACGAGCACAGGAGACCATCTAGTCTGCCCTCTTAT
>JANOOS010000140.1:0-3105 GCA_031421455.1 Nitrospira sp. | reverse complement strand
CCATTCCCGGAGGCGATGGGGGACTTGAAGCGAAGGGCTCCAAATTCATAGGCTCCGAGATACTGTTCCGCCAAATCGATTAAAATGAATCGCTCATCCTCTTCTGCGGCTTCATAGAACAACGGAAGCGGAGAAAATAATTTCAGATCCTCGATCCGCATCGGGACTTTGATCGAGCGACCAGGGCGCGAGTGACGCCGATCGATCCGATTGAATCGTGCAACGTCCTCCCAGCCTTCGCCAAATATCGCATCCAACGATCTGCCGCGTGGGATGGCTCGGCAGGTCCACTCCACCATGGCATCACTGGGATAGTGGATCTCGCAGGGCCCGCGATGCTTCTTGGGGGAATCAGCTAGTGAGACTGCGGGAAGGCCCGTGACCAACATCAAGGTCACGACCATCAGTGAATTCCAGAATAACCAGGATTTAGAGGTCGGCATTTTCCCAGCAGGCTGTTCAAAAAGGCCGTCCAGCAAGGCCGCAGCCGACGAAAGTACCCGTTTGTTTTGTTTATCCGGTTGATTTGGTTTATTTGGTTAGTTTCGTTCAACCAAAAAAACCAGACAAACCAGACAAACCAAACAACGATCTTCTTATGCTGGCGGGCTTTTTCAGCATCCTGTTAAGACCAATACTGCGAGGCTTTCGTATACCCAAACACCAGATCCCGCCGCGCCAGTATCCCAACGAGCTTGCCGTTCCGAACCACAGGCACCCGCGTGATGTAGCGATCCTGGAACAGATTCGCGACCTCCTCCAGCTTCATGTCCTCGGTGGCAGTCACCGGATGAGTGCTCATCATTTCGATTGCCATCACCTTCCGCAGATCCCGCCCCTCGATCATCGCCTGCAGCAGATCATACTCACTTATCAGACCAACCAAGGTCCGGTCCTCTTCCACCACCGGCAGGCTGCCGAAATTTCGCTGGGTCATCATCCGGCTGATGGTCAAGACATCGGTCCTGGTCCCACAGGTAAAGACCGCGTCCTGCATCAATTGCCCCACCGTCAAGGTCTTCGGATCACAAGCCGTCTCAAGAAACTCCGTTTTTCGCATAGATCCTCCTTTCTTTATCCCCTATCTAGGAGCCTGCAGCACAATAGAAGAACATTCCCGCGGGATGCTCAAAATGGTTATCAGCAAGGCCGCAGCCGATGGAAGCACCGGAGGCGTAGCCTCTGGGCTACGTTGAGGATGCTTTCGAGGGGAGAACGCCGCTGAGAGCCATTTTCAGCATCACGCCCGCCCGGCGGCTAGATATGCACGCACCACATCCCTCCTGGCTATGATGCCCACGAGTTTGTCTTTGGCATCCACAACCGGCACACGAATTAAATCGCTGGCTACAAATACATGAACCAGCGTCGGGAGTATTGCTTCCGGGTGGATCGAATAGGGGTTAAACGTCATGATCTCACTCGCGGCGACGTCGCCAAGCTTACGCCTGTCATCCATGGCAGCCAGCAGATCATGCTCGCTGACGATGCCCAGGAGCTTGTCCTTGGCGTCTACCACCGGCACGGCCCCGAATCCTTCGATCATGAGCGACGCGATGACATCGCCTTTGGTCTTGAGATGAGCGGACTGCACCATTTTCTGCATGACCTGCTTGACCGTCATCTCGCCGAAGTCTTTCTTCGTACCTTTCCTGGCCTTCGTCGTTGTCTTCTTCTTTGTCGGCATGTTTCCCCTCCTCAAATAAAATGCCTAGCGAGGCGGGCGGGACAGGTGCGATCAGAAGTTCGAAGTTCTGGGTTCGAAGTTCCTAAAACCTCGAACTTTGAACCTCGAACCCTCGCGTCTCGCCCGTCACGCCGTTCCCGCTCGTCGCGCGCATATACTGACGCCAATCACCACAGTGGCACTTTCCTTTCTGCTGCAAAATGCCGCACCCTCCATGGGAACCTGAGTACCGTTTCTCTTCATAACCACTAGCCCGAACTGTTCTGACGGTTCGTGGCAACATCGTGCCAACTGGCCAGGCCAGGGGTGCGAGGCTAGTGGCTAGAGGGAAGAGCTGTGCTTTCGATGGGAAGTCTTCGCCCCTAGCGTCTAACCAAGCGCCTCTCGCCCAAACACAGGCACATCCAATGCAGAACTGATACCCGGAATAGCCCCTGTGCTTTTGGCATCATTAAGGAAGGGAGCCTCTCATGAGAATTCTTTGTGCTGTGGATGGGTCTGAATGCTCGCAGTGGGGAGTACAGGCACTCGAAGCGCTCGCCGACCGGGAGCCGGAGGCTGTGACACTGCTCCATGTGGTCGATCCATCGACCCTCCGAGCTGGCAGAGGCAGGAATCCCGTGGCGGAGAAGCGAGCCCTGGCCGCCATGGAAAAAGCCGGTAGCATCCTACTCCGTGAGGCAGAGCGAACCGCACGAGTCGCCCTCGGACAGGCTACGACCGGCCCTCGCACCACGCTCCACCGGGTCTTAGCCCATGGTCCCCTCGCCCGGACGATCGTGCGACAGACGCGGCGGGTCAAAGCCGATCTCATACTCATCGGATCCCGAGGATTGAGCGACATCCGTGGATTCTTGATGGGAAGCATCTCCCGGCAGATCGCGTCGATCGCCCCCTGCTCTGTCCTCGTCGTGAAACAGCCGCTCCCGCAGCTGAGGCATGTGATCCTCGCCGTCGATGACTCGAAGCAGTCACGAGCCGCTGCTCGATTTCTTCGATCCCGCATTCTTCCGGAGTCCGCCACGACCACCATCTTCTCCTCTGCCGAAAGACCAGTGACTGACTTGGCCGTTCGATACTTGTCCAAAGCCCAAGTCGCAGAATTGGAGAAACCGGTCCTCGAACGCGCCACGCGGCTGGTCACATCATTGCGGGATGAGTTCCTGAAAGAAGGCTATGCCATCGTCACGGACGTGCAGATGGACCACGTCATCGACACCATCGTCAAACAGGTAGAGGCAAATCATGCCGACCTCCTGGTGATCGGGTCTCGCGAGTTGACCAAGAGCGAGCGGCTCCATCTCGGCAGCGTCTCGGAAAGTCTCCTGCGACATGCCCCTTGCTCCGTCCTGATCGTGCGAGGCAAGCGTGCCTGACCTCGATAAGCTACCGCTCCATCAACTCACGGTTGCTGAAAT
>JANOOS010000139.1:0-3856 GCA_031421455.1 Nitrospira sp. | reverse complement strand
GCAGGAAATCCACAAAGCTGCATTGTTCTATGAAGATTGCCGGGAGGGGCTGGGACAAGAGTTCGTGGACTCGGTTGAATCAGCCTTCGAACAGATTCAGCAACATCCCACCGTGTGGCGCATCCTGAAAGGGAGATTCCGGCGCTATCTCCTTCAGAGGTTTCCCTATGGCATCATCTATGCTGTCGAAGGGAAAGTGATCTATGTAGCAGCCGTCATGCATCTGAAACGCAAGCCTGGCTATTGGGTCTCGCGGGGTAAGGGCTGAAGGTCAAACAAGATAATCGTCCGGAGAAAGCTGAGATGATGAAGTATCCACGGAGTCCCAAAGCTCTTCTCGGTGGCATTGCCCACTTGGGGCGGTTTATTGACAAGATTCGTTTGCGGCATGCAGGGGATATTCAGGACTACAACTACATCACCGTGGGGTTTGATAAGTATCTGGTCGATTTTCTCCAGATCGATCCGAAATCGTTCGAGCAGTTGGTGTTGGCTGGTGGAACGGATGAGGATTTGCTTGCCTGGGTGAGGGCCAATAGTCGAAAGCCATCGGAGCAAGAGATTGTGCAATGGTCTCAGGGGCTGCTTACTTCCGGTCCAAAAGATGATGCGGCGCGGCAACGGTTTCAGGGGCGCATTCAAGACATCGCCACGAAGCGCGCGGTGCCGGTCGTGTCCCTCCCTCCTGTCTCCACCTGGGCCGATGTGATCGAGCTCGACGAAGGGCGGTTATAGCCAGCTTGTTGGTGAGGCAGTCTGGCTGGTTTGTCCTCCATCCAGCCGCAGCCTTTGTGCAGATCAATCTAACCGCGGGGCATTACCCTCAGTATTCTTCTCCTTCGCCAAATACCCCGTAGCTTCCAGCCTTCGCAGCCGAAGCGGCTGCTTCGGCGGAGTAGGCTGCTATGGGGATGAAGGCGAGGAGAACCCTCCGTAGCCTTGGCGAAGGAGGGTAGTGGCTTCGGAGAATTTCGCAAGATGCCCGCAGCTTGCTGCGGGGAGCTTCATTGAAAAAGTAGTCTCCTCGTTGTGGCATCGACCTTGCGTTGGTAAGGATGGTGCTATCGCAACATTCAAATCTAACTCCAGGGAGGATCAGCATGACCAGAACAGTGGCTTCATTGACGGCTGCCGCAGTGTTGTACGCGTTTACCAGTGCCTTGGCCTAACCCGCATTATTCACGAAGGCTTCTACTACAACCGCCGATACGCCGCTACGACAAGCCTGGCGGCGGGCGGGCTCGCCGCTCGGTCGGTCAACATACTGTTTCAAGTATGCCTCTCTCCCTCGCGACTCCGCGCGCCCGTCTCGCGTGGCGTCTCAGCGGTTTCGTCACGAACCCTCGTGGATAATGCGGGTTGAGTGCCGGAATCGGTCCCGGCTCCGACAGCTCCACCGGAAGTACTGGCTCCTCAGACCACGGCTCCGGCAACCGCTCCTGCTCCGTCGATGGAAATGCCAAAGGGTGACAGAGATAAAGAGAAGCGTGGCGAGATGCGACGGGAACATCGGGAACGAGGCAAGAGCGGGGAGCATCGGAAGGACGGAGAACATAAGCGCCGTGGGAAGCACAGTGACAAACACGAGGACGGCGACAAGCACAGTGATCGCGGGAAGCACAAGGATCGTGAGCGGCACAGCGACAAAGACAAGCACGAAGATGACGACAAACACGAGAAGAACTAACCGATAACGTCACACGGGCAATTCGAAACAAGGCGATCGGTCCTTACGGGCCGGTCGCTTTTGTGCTTGTAGGAATGTGAGCGAGACAAGCGAGACGTGCGCGACAGGCGCGATCCACGAAGGCGAAACGTTCGATCGGTCCAATTAGGGAATGGGTGTCTCTGTCAGGAAATATTAGCAGATTGTGGAAGAACGATGAATGCACGCTGCTATGCCACTGGTATTCATGCCTGAAGCAACAGGAGAAAACCGTGCAGGATGCTCAAAAAGGTCGTTCAGCAAGGCCGCAGCGAGTGAAGACCGGAGGCGTACCCTCTGGGGTACGTTGAGGATCTGAACGATGCGAGAACGCCGCTGACGGACTTTTTCAGCATCCGTTAGGAGCCGACGGCACTGAGCGTCGATGCTGCGTGAGCAGGATGGGCAGATATTGGGGTCGGCGGTAGGGCTGCTACAAGATTTGTGACTCGTTCACGGTCTCCCTGACTGTACCGTAGAAACTCCACCCCGAAGTGGCCGTCTTTACACCAGCGAACCACCGATACTTCCACGGCCAGAGGGGTTGGTTCCTGTGCTACAGCAATTTGCAGTGTGAGATAGGCTCCTGCGTTCATCACGATGTCGCTGCGCATTCTGCAGCCAGCGGGGGAAAGGTCGAGTAAGACCCCTTCTCCGGTTCCGGTATCGCTTTGGATACTGGCAGGATAGCCGACGGGGACTCGCAGGCGGCAGCGTGGTTGCATCAACATAATCTCCGTAGATGAGGCTACTTGTAAGTATCGGTACAGGCAAGAAAAACTTGATTTTTTTACAGATGTGGCGAAGAAACGAAAACAGAGGGTGCGAGAATTACGCGGCGATTTTGGTGAGCAGTTTCTTCACTTCTACGTGGGCGAAGATCACGTCGGGTTCCCGCTGAAGGGCTTCGTAATAACTCCGTTCGAAACCGTCTCCTTCCTCTGAAGGACGGATGAGGGATCGGGCCTCTATCAGAAAGTGTTCCACCTCAACAAGCGATAGCTCGGACTTGTCATCCAAGAGTTCATCGATGCGAACGATCAGCTGCGATATAGGGTGAAGCCAGGTAAACCAAGGATCGTTCAACACCAAATGCAGCAGTTCGCTGGTGGACTCGATGCGGCCATTGATGCGTTCGTAGGTGACCTGTTCTGCCAGAATGAGAGCTTTGTGAAGGCTTAAGAGGCTGCTCCGCACGTCGAGGATCTTCTCGCGGAGAGAGGAAGACTTCTTGATCAAGTTCTTCTGTGATACGGACGCCATGAAATTACTTTAGCAGGTTATTTTAAAAATGGTGGCCACTATAAATAAAATTTAGTCAGCAGGTGGTTCCCTGTTATTGGGTGAATATCGGCACATTCATCCTTGTACTGTAGCAGACTGTAGAAAAAGAACGTCGGCCTGTCTTGTTCATTTGGTCTGTTCGGTCTGTCTGGTCTGTCTCGTTTAATTGGTTGAATCAGACTAACTGGACCAACTAGATGAACCAGATAGACAAGATAACCAGACAGACCGCATAACTCCGTCCAGGCAAGGGTTGAGTGGCTTGCCTGGACGAAGTTATGCAGCTTCTGCCAGTAAGGTACGCGCGACGTGGAAGTGGGCAAGCAGCACATCAGGGGCTCGATTGAGAGCTTCGTAGTAGGCGCGTTCGAATCCGTCGCCCTCGATCGACGGGCGTAGCAGGAGACGGGCTTCGTTGAAGAGGTGGTCGACATTCTCTTTTGTGATATCGAAGGCTTCGTCGTTCAGCAGGTAGTCGATCCGGACCAGAATGTCCGACACGGGATGCAGCCAAATGAACCAAGGATCCTTCAGCATCAGTTCAAACAACTGCTCGGTTGAGCTGATGCGCCCATGAATGTGCTCATAAGTTTTCTGTTCTGCCGCAATGAGCACCAGATGCAGTGCCAGGAGTTTCCGGCGCAGGCCTAGCAGCCGATAGCGAAGATGACGCTGGTGTTGAGACTTCTGCCGCTGCATTAGAGGCCAACCCTCGTTCCGAATATAGCGAAGAGTTCTCCTGTGAGATGGCCGGTATCGGCTGGGTCGCCGGCCTCTTTCCGCCTGATGTAGTCGTTAAGTACGCGCCCGTTGGCAGCCCTGTGGACGTGGGGTAAGCCGAGATTCATGTGGTAGCGTTCAACGGCG
>JANOOS010000138.1:0-2256 GCA_031421455.1 Nitrospira sp. | reverse complement strand
ACGAAACGTAGGAGGGGACCAGCGGGAGCACGCAGGGCGAGACGAACGACAGCAAGCCGGCCGAAAAGGCCGCCACGAGCGAGATGTTCGTAATCGATTGCGACAACGTCGGACAGTCTCCTAGGGCCAAACCCTGTTTGTTTGGTTTGTTTGGTTTATCTGGTTGATTTGATTCATCTTGATTAAGTCGTTCAACCAAACAAACGAAACAAACCAAATAGACCCAATAACGGTCTTCTTAGGGCTTCATCAACATGTACACAAGCTGTTGCGCTTCGGGCGCTCCCCAATCCCGCGCGCCGAAGATTTGGTGGCGGACGATCCCTTGCCGATCGACCATGAAGGTCATCGGAAGACTCCGGGCGCCATAGGTCAATCCTACGCGATAGTCCGGATCGTGAAGAATGGGGAACGTCAAGCGATTCTCTTTCTGAAAAGGTCTCGTGACCGACACCCCTTCCGCGTCGGTAGACACGGCGAGAATTTCAAAGTCCTTCCGTGGAAACATGCGGTAGAGTTCCTCCATCGCCGGCATCTCCACCCGGCAGGGGCCACACCAGGTGGCCCAAAAATTCAGGAGTACCACTTTGCCGCGTAGGTCCGAAAGCGCGACAAACCGGCCTTCCAAATCCCGGAGCTGGAAGTTCGGCGCCAGCGCACCCAGCTTGACGGTGTTGCGATCAGCGATTGGCAGAATATCTGCTGCTGCCGCTGCACCGCCTATCCCAACTGTCGCAGCCATCAGACAAAGCACTGTTCCTGCAATCGCGAGCCTCAGCATCTCTTATTCACTCCGCGTTCCGAACCGCCAGTAGCGACCCAAGGCACAATTGGCCCATACCGACCCGATGAATGATACTGAAGGCCAGTAAGGGAAACCCGACCATGATCGTAACGCGTCAACCGAGGCGAGACCAGCAGAATCTCACCATCTTACAAGTGCTAGAAAATGGGAGTCAAGCAAGTCGGGCTAGACAAAGACCGGGCACTATACTAATATCTCGCGGCAATTCGTTAGGTTACCGCCAACCGAACATTGAGGAACCTATGAGACACAACTACCTGTTTACATCAGAGTCAGTGACAGAAGGACATCCGGACAAGATCGCCGACCAGATCTCCGACGGAATCCTCGACGCGATCATCGCCCAAGACAAGTATGCCCGAGTAGCCTGCGAGACGATTCTGACCACCGGAATTGCCTTCGTGGCCGGAGAAATCTCCACCAAGGCCTACGTCGAAATTCCCGATATCATTCGCGAGGTCATCAAGGATGTCGGCTACTGCGATGCCGCCTGGGGATTCGACTACCACACCTGTTCCGTCCTCACCGCCATTCATCAGCAATCCGGCGATATCTCCATGGGCGTGGACTCCGGCGGCGCCGGCGACCAGGGACTGATGTTCGGCTACGCCACCAACGAAACGACCGAACTCATGCCGATGCCGATTGTCCTTGCCCATCGGCTCACCAAGCGGTTGGCTGAAGTCAGGAAAAAGAATATCCTCCCGTGGGTCCGTCCCGATGGAAAATCCCAAGTAACTGTTGAGTACCGGAACGGAAAACCGGTGCGGATCGACACCATCGACGTTTCAACGCAGCACAGTCCCGACGTGACGAACAAGCAGATCGAACGCGACATCATGGAGAAAGTCATCAGGCCCATGATGCCGAAAGGGCTCTACGATCCAACCAGCGTGAAACACCACATCAATCCCACCGGCCGTTTCGTGGTCGGCGGTCCGATGGGCGACACAGGACTGACAGGCCGCAAGATCATCGTCGACACCTATGGCGGCCACGGCAGCCATGGAGGCGGCGCCTTCTCCGGCAAGGACCCGACGAAGGTGGACCGCTCGGCCTCATATATGGCCCGCTACATCGCAAAGAATATCGTCGCCGCCGGGTTGGCCCAGAAGTGTGAATTGCAGCTCGCCTATGCGATCGGGGTGGCAGATCCCGTCTCGGTGCTGGTCGACACGAAGGGCACGGAAAAGGTGGCGGTCGAAAGTCTGGATAAGCTTGTGCGGAAACATTTCCCCCTGACCCCGCGCGGCATCATCGACCATCTCAAACTCCGCCGGCCGATCTTCAGAAAGACCGCATCCTACGGACACTTCGGGCGGAACGAACCGGAGTTCACCTGGGAAAAGACCGACAAGGCCAAAATCTTGCGCCGAGACGCAGGACTGTAATCAACGCTGTGCGCGAACTTTACGAAGGGGGACGGTAGATTAACCGTCCCCCTTTTTCTG
>JANOOS010000137.1:0-1550 GCA_031421455.1 Nitrospira sp. | reverse complement strand
TGATAGAGCGGAGGAGGGTCGGGAGGAGTTCCTGCCACGGCGGCTCATTCTATCTTGACGGAAAGATCGACGATGAGATCGCCCTTGGGTGAGTAGAAGCCCTGGTCGTCGATCTGGACGATCCCTTTGCACTGTTCCTGGTAGAACTCCAAGATCCATCCGTTGAAGTCATAGCCCTCATCGGTCATATCGTTCTGGGCGAACCGGGTCGTGAGCACAAACCGCGAACGTTCCACAAACGCACGCACGAGTCCTGCTTCGACATCGTCGTGAGCAGAGAGGAGGTCTAAGAACAGCTTCTTCTCTTTGTCGAACTCATCCTGATAGGTGCCTCGATCCCTGGCGCACACGACCTGAATCGGTTTTCGGTTGCGATCGTACCCCAGTGACACCTGGACCCAGGCCCATTCATCCAACATGCTGTCGTCCATGTTCGGCGGGGTGATCGGCGTCTGGCCACGTGATTTGAGAAATTCTATGAGCAGGCGGATCGGGGGAGAGTTATCCTTCTGGCAAAACACGCGAGAATACTGGTGTAATTCTGCCTGTTCAGCGTCAGCCGGTTGGGCGGTCGATGGCAGAATCGGTAGTTCTTTTGCCATGCTAGCGACTCAGGGGACGGTAATAATGGTTCAGAAATATGCTGGACAACCGTACTCTACGCCGGCTGGTCTTGAAACTGCAAGAAGGCAGTGAAGGCTTTTCCCTACGCCTGGCTTGTGTTTTTCTGGTTGACAGCCTCCGAACGGTTGGATAGACTCCCGCAGGTTTTCGCCGCTTCCAGCAACACGGCTATTCGTTCATGAATATTTATAGAGTCTGAGCGGAGTCACAAGGGGCGAGTTCGTTACATTTCATTTCACCATCATTGTTCTTTAAGGAGGTTACTCGCATGGCTAAATCAATGACCAAGTCGCAGATCGCCGATTACCTGGCCCAGAAGACCGGGTTGACCAAGAAGGCATCCGTCCAGCTGATGGACGACTTTGCCGCCTTGGCGTATAAGGAAGCGAAGAACGTGTTCGTGATTCCTGGACTCGGGAAGCTCGTATTGGCGAACCGCAAGGCCCGCATGGGACGGAACCCACAGACTGGTGAGGCCATCAAGATCCCAGCCAAGCGTGTGCTCAAGTTCCGCGTGGCCAAAGCCGCCAAGGACGCGATCCTCGGAAAGAAGTAAGCAGAGATTGCAGGAAAGCCACAGGGCCGGCGCCCCCATTGGGGACGCCGGCCCTGTAATTTTGTGGCAGTTTGTTGAATGGCCTGCAGGCTGTTCAGAAAGGCTGTCCAGCAAGGCCGCAGCGAGCGAAGGGGCGAGGCGTACGCTTCGGTACGTTGAGCCTCTGAGCGAAGCGAGAACAACGCTGGCAGACTTTTTCAGCAGCCTGTTTAGAATTCGTCGATGGAGACGGGGCGGAGCAGGTCGCGAACGGAGAGGATCCCCACCACCGACCCACCCTTGGTCACACCGAGGTGCCGTGTCTGGTGTCTATTCATGAGGTCTGCCGCTTCGGTGAGGGGACAGCGTTCTTCGATCCCGACAATCGGGC
>JANOOS010000136.1:0-4667 GCA_031421455.1 Nitrospira sp. | reverse complement strand
CCCATTCAGCTCCCGCCGCAACACTCAGCCTGGAGCTCGAACCATCTCGACTGCTCCGCAAACCCACCAAGTTAGGGAAAAACCATATTGCCTCACGAACGCGCTGAGGGACCCTACATGCACAACGACAAGAATCAGCTCCCCAAGGATGCTCAAAACGTTTGTCCAGCAAGGCCGCAGGAGAGTCGAAACCGGAGGCGTACCCTCAAGGGTACGTTGAGGATTTCGACGAGCCGAGAACGAAGCTGGCGGACTTTTTCAGCATCTTGCTAGGGATAGGCGGCGGGAGCCGTCAGCCCTGTCTCTTCAGGGAAGCCCAGCATGAGGTTCATGGCTTGAATGGCTTGGCCTGCGGCGCCCTTCACCAGATTATCCAGCGCGGCCACCGTAATGACCGATCCTGAACGGGGATCAAGGTAGACACCGATGTCGCAATAGTTGGAGCCCTTGATGTAGCGCGGATTCGGAATAGTCTCTTCCTGGAACCTGACGAACCGTTCTCCTTTGTAGAAGTCGCGATACAGCGCACGCAGATTCGGCAGTGACATTGGATTCTTCAGCTTACAGTAGGCGGTGCTCAGGATGCCGCGGTTCATTGGGACTAGGTGTGGAGTGAATGTCACGATTGGCTCTGGGGCTGTCTTTCCAGATGCTTGAGAGGCTCGTTGAAGCAATCCACCGAGTTCTTGTTCGATCTCAGGGATGTGGCGATGCCCTCCGATTTTGTAGGGCTCCAAGGACTCATGGGCTTCAGGAAAATGGTAGGGAAGCGCCGGGCTTCGCCCTGCGCCGGAAACGCCGGATTTCGCATCGATGACGACGCTATGTGGCTGCACCAGATCTTGCGCGAACAGCGGGGCTAATTGCAGAACGGCTGCTGTCGGGTAACAGCCAGGCGAGGCCACCAATTTTGCTTTGGCGATAGCGGCTCGGTGCAATTCGGGAAGTCCATAGACTGCGTCCTTCAGCAGATTCGGATAGGTATGCGGTGTTTTATACCATTGTTCATAGACAGCGGGATCCGTGAGCCGGTAGTCGGCGCTGAGATCCACCACCAGTTTACCTGCTTTGAGGCAGGCGGAAACCGGCTCTAAGGATTTGGTATGGGGAAGGGCCAAAAAGATCGCATCTGCTTGTTCCGCTATGGCTTCGGGTGAGAGCGTTTGAAATGAGAGCGTCACGAGGCCTGCCAGACTCGGAAAGACTGATCCGACGGGAGTTCCGGCGGATTTCTCTGACGTGACAACGTGGAGATCGAAGTGCGGGTGGAGGGCTGCCAGGCGAACAAGCTCCGCTCCGGCATATCCACTGGCCCCTGCAATTGCGACGCGTACCTTTTTCATCTGTCTCACCTGCCATGTGTGCCACGGACACAAAAAAAGGGAAGGCGTGGAGCCTTCCCTTTTTCCGACTGTGGCTCCGATGATTATCGCTTTGAGTACTGGAACCGCTTTCTTGCACCCTTCTGTCCGTACTTTTTCCGCTCTTTGACGCGCGAGTCGCGTGTCAGCAAGCCTTCCTTCTTCAAGGGCGTACGGAGGGGTTGGTTGAGTACCACCAATGCGCGTGCGATTGCATGACGCAAGGCGCCGGCTTGGCCAACCTGCCCGCCGCCTTGCACCGTGGCCTTGATCGAGTATTGCCCCATGACACCGCCGATTTCGAGCGGGAACTGAATAATCTGTCGCAGCGTCAGTCGTGGGAAGGCCTTCTCGATCGGTTGTTCATTGATCGTGATGTCGCCGGCCGTCCCGGTGACCCAGGCTCTGGCAATGGCGCACTTTCGTCGTCCGGTTGCATATTGAGTCGCTACTGCCATGTCACAACGTCTCCTTGTTCGCGCACAGTGAAGTCTAAAGGGTAATCGGTTCCGGTCGTTGCGCCTGATGGGGGTGGGTGGGCCCGACGTAGACGCGGAGTTTCTTCGTCATATGATTGCCCAAGGGATTCTTGGGGAGCATACCTTCGATCGCTTTGGTCAGGAGTTCAGTCGGATCCTTTCGGAAGACATGCTGCGCGGTTGCAGTCTTGAGTCCGCCGGGAAATCCGCTGTGGTGGCGATAGAGTTTCGTGGTCATTTTGTTGCCGGTCAGATGGATCTTCTCCGCGTTCACGATCACAATATGGTCGCCCATGTCCACATGGGGGGTAAAGGTCGGACGATGTTTGCCACGCAACATCCCGGCGACGCGGGCGGCCAATCTGCCCAGCGTCTTTCCCTCCGCATTCACGAGGTACCACTTTTCTTGCACTTCTAAAGGCTTTTGCATGTAGGTCAACATTGTTCTTCCCGCTCCTTCACTATCGAGTGAATCAAGTTTCTTGTACTTCCGGTGTGCCGATGTTTTTCGAGTCCAGTTTCGCCAGCCAGGCGTCGAGATTCGTCGTGCTCCGACGTTTCAGCACATCTTGGGTAATGTAGATCGGGCACGGAGCCCGGAGGGCCAACGAGATGGCATCGCTGGGCCTGGCATCGATTGTCCGTTCCAGGCCTTTGTTAGAGACATGGACCATGGCGTAATAGGTGCTGCTTTTGACGTCCGCAATGACGACACGTTGGATCGTGATGTTCAAATGTTCGGCAAAACTCTTGACCAAGTCATGGCTCATCGGCCGTGGCGTAATCATGGTATCGAGCGCTAGCTTAATGGCGTTCCCCTCTGCTGCGCCGACCCAAATCGGAAACGTATCGAGGGTGCCATCCTGTCTGGCCAAGACGACGATCCTCGTGTCGGTGTTGGCCTCCTCAAGGATGCGCTCCACCTTGTATTCAACGAGGTCTTGTTCTTTAGGCAGATCGACAATGCTCATAGTGCGTGTTGCTAAGTCAGGAATCAAGTTTGCCAAAGTCTTCCGGTTTGAGATTTTCAAGCCACTGATCGAGTTCCTCGGAATTCTGTTTGGTGATGACCGAATTGTTCGCGAACACCGGGGCATTGCTCCGAAGCGCCAATGCAATGGCATCGCTGGGTCTGGCATCGACGGTGTATTCTGAATCTTCGTACATCAAATGGACCTTCGCGAAATAGGTATGCTCCGACAAGTCTGTAATGACCACGCTGATGACTTTCGCATTATAGGCATCGAGGAGCGACTTCATGAAGTCATGCGTCATTGGCCTGGGGGGCGTTACATTTTCCAGGGACATGCTGATCGCGCCAGCTTCTGACTTACCGACCCAAATGGGAAGCATGTCGGCATGCTCTTCGTCACGCAGTACCACGATATACGCGTTATTATAGGGGTCGAACATCAACCCCTTTACGTGCATCTGTGTAATCACAAAAACCGGTTCCTTCTCATCGGCTTACGGAGATATTGGTGACCCTGCCGATGGATCAAGAAGTGCATAATCTAGCACTTCTGAAATCGATCTGTCAACGAAGCCTGCGAGATCACTGGAGAAATTCACGGAAGGCTCTGGTGGTCAACGGCCCAGCCCGGTCGGTCTGGTTCATCCGGTTAGTTCTGTTCAACCAAACAAACGAGGCAAACCAAACAAACCCAATAACGATCTTCTTATGCCGGTGGACGATAGTTCTGATCAAGCTTTCCCGTATCAGTTTGTTCGCCTAGTTTGAGAAAGGCCTTCATTTGCTTTTTCACGAGATCTCTGCCGCTCTCTTCGCCCAGATTGACCTGATACTCATTGATGACCATGACCCGCATACCTTCCCACTTTTTCCAGCAGGGTTTGCAGACCTTGGACTTGATCTCGGATTCAAGTTTCCCCATGAAGAGAGGGTCCGTAATCGTTTCTCCGGCTTGTCCGCACGTGACGCACTGGACGTCTGCCATGATGTAAGCATCCTCCCGAAAAATTATGAGGTGACCGTGAGAGGGGATTGTAACATTGCGGTTGAGCGAAGATAAAGAGGGTGAGCGGATTGACCAGCTCATGGCTTCGTGCTAAGAAGAATCGCTTCAACGATGGGTAAGCCCGGATGGCGGAACTGGCAGACGCGCCGGACTCAAAATCCGGTTCTCGTAAGAGAGTGGGAGTTCGACCCTCCCTCTGGGCACCAACGGTTCACCGCGTATCGGTAGATATCGAATCTCAGCCGCAGGTCTTCAGTTGACATGTTCGAATGGGTAACCTATAGTCCATGCCTTAAGAGTGATGAAGAAGTTTCAATGCCATGATAGTTGGTCAGTTTTTAGTGTTTTGTCGTTGCACATTATCTTCTTTTTTAATCTCACCATGGAGGCAGCACATGCGTAAAGTGTTGGCACTGGGAGCGGCAATACTTCTTGTCGGTTCAGCTGGTGTGTCAATTGCTCAAGAGCGCTTAAATTCCCAATCCGGCATGGGTGTGGGGGAGGGAGTTGGCGATGTGTCGGGGTCGGGCACGCGGGTCACCACCTTCGATCGAAGCAACTTCCTCGAGCGGTTGTCTCAAGCGGAGACGATTTATGGCCGTGTGATTGGTCTCGATCTGCCAGCCAAAAAAATGTATATCGAGGGTGGTGGAAGCTCCCACGATGAAGGGCGTGCAGGTGGTGGCGCGATGAACTACCGCACGGTGTATTTTGATGACAAAACCAACTTCGACCAGATTCGTATGCTTGAGTCTGGAGACGACGTGACCATACAGGCATTCGAAGAAACAAGTGCGAGCCAGCCGTTCGGCACTGGCCATAAGATTGTTCGTGAGATCACCGTGATG
>JANOOS010000135.1:0-2234 GCA_031421455.1 Nitrospira sp. | reverse complement strand
GATGCAAATCGATAAAAGGAATCGGTTGTGGGGGCCGCTGTCAAGGCTGCGGGATTCATGTCGGCGCGTTCGACTCGCTCAATGGTGCCCACCGCAATGATATCTTTGGATCGACGCTTCGGGTCGAGGACGAGAGCGATGGACCAGTTGTAGCGTTCACCCGGAATCAGTTTTACTCCATAGTCCGAGAGGCTTACCTTCTGAATTCCAGCCTTCATGGGCACGGGCAACCGTTTTTCCAGTAACGGGACATCGCCTTTCTCAAGTGTCAGGGTCAACTCTACGGGGTTGGTCACGACGTCTGAGGCAAACCAATAGAGATCCGGTTGTTCACGAACCGTTAAGCCGGTATGACCTGGTGCCAGCACGGACAGAATCGGGACAGACTTGTTTGTCCCTCGTGTTCCTCCTCCCACTCGCCGTCCGGCCGAAGGGGCGCCCAGACCGCGAGGTGGCTGATAGAGGAGAATTTTTGTAACCTGTGCCTTCTGCTCTTTAACTTCCTTCGCAAGCGATGAGGATGCAGTTGGATTGTCCTCTGCGCTCACCACAAGCGGCAGGCTGATGAGAAACCCGATTATGAAACCGCACCTCGTGAGTGTTGTTCGTTTCATTGGGGCACCTCCTATTGTCCGATACCGTTGTAATCCCATCGAAGAATGCATTTCATAGACCAGCCCGAATCGTTAATTAAGGTAATCGAAGGTACAGTCCTGCTAACTGGATAACACTATGATTGTTCAGAGATCGTATGATGGGCTGGCAAGATGATGTTGTCAAGAGTTGTGGATCACGCTGGCACAGCTAGGCATTTCTCTCATTTGGAGCTTCTTGACTGTGACCAAACAGATTCAGTCTGAATCGAAAGTGATTCTATTGTTATTCTCGGTTGCCGCCAGTCAGCATAGACCAGGGGACTGGCTCCACCGCCTTCGGCGGTTGCTGTCCCGCTGCTCCTCTTATGCATGAATCCCCTCGGTTGAGGGGGTATCTATTTGTAGGGATTGAGGTTTTCCAGGCATTCCCGTACAGAGAGAGAAAGGCCAAGAAAAGCGGTCTATGCCAATACGAACGAACGTACCGTTTACCGTGGCTACTGAAGCTTCAATCACGAGGTGATTGTGTGCCCTAGGATATTCGATCTCAGTAGAGCGACCGGAATTATGTTTGTCGTGGCCTTGCTGACCGCATGTGGCGAGCCGATGTTTGAGAACGCCGGCAGTCAGAATAGCCTGCTGGTGGATCGGGAGGCCTGTGCCATGGAGATGGAGCAGAGTCCCGAAGCGCTTGCCTATCGCCAGAATCCCGCGGCGCACCCGGAGTATGTGAACCAGGTATTTATAGACACGAACCGCTGCATCGAGCGAAAAGGCTGGAAGCAGGTGCGGTCTCAGCAAGAGCAAGAACAGATACGTGAAGCGATCGCAGCTGAATTGGCGCAAACAGGTCAGCCGATGGCACGCTCAGATCCCAAGGCCACAGAATCGTTCGTGCGCGGGGTCGAGGAGAGGCTCGCGCGCGTGCCAAGTTCGGCGCGGTGATGTTGATAGGGCAGGCTGAGGTTGAGGCCAACTGACTGCTACCACCCTGAAGTGTTTCTCAGAGTCAGGATCCTCAATCTTGACCTCAGTCTTGCGTTTGGGTGCTTATTCCTGGACCGACACCCCCACTGGCCCTCTTCATGGCCGACTCTCTGTCCCTCCTGTGGGCGAGGCGAAGGCTTTGACAATGGTTGAGGAGAACAATCGAAAGTCGTCCAATTGCTTGGTAATGATGGAGCGAACCACATCCACATTGAGACGAGTATATTCATGGACAGCGATATTGCGAAAGCCGACCATGTGCTGCATCCGAACAGTCAAGTCGGCGGGGAGAATTCCGGAAGCCTGAAGGATGGTAAAGGCGTCCCGGCTGTCTTGTGGAATGCCCAGGCGTCGGCGGCTGATGACATGCATGGCCAGGTCGATTGAGGTTTCGCAGGCACGTTGAAGGTTCAGGATAATGGCATCCTGCTTGGTCTGATTTGTCACGAGATTCGCGTCGTTTCCCGCATATTCTTCAACAACGCGCTGGAGGCAACGCTCGATAGTGGCGGCTTTGTTGAGAATGACATCGTCAACCATAGACCAGTCCACGGTGAGCGATGTCCTTCACTATCTCTCGCCGTTCCTCGTTGAGGCGCGCATAGTCCGCATAGACGTACATCTCAAATTCCTGGCGCGCCAGTTCGTCAG
>JANOOS010000134.1:0-5521 GCA_031421455.1 Nitrospira sp. | reverse complement strand
GCAGCAGGTCTAAGGCTTCGAGATAATAGGGGCGGGCTTTTTCCGGATGGTCGGCGCCGATGTGGAGATTGCCGAGATTTACCAGCGTGTGGGCGATCGCCTCTTGATTCAGCTCCGTGCGCTGGATGGTCAGCACTTCTTTATAGCAAGCTTCTGCGCGATCGAGATCGCTAGAGAGCGCGCAGACATTGCCAAGATTGCCGAGCGAATCGGAGAGGGCGCGGTCATCCTTGGCCAGGCGATCATCCGCGACTGCCTGTTCGTAGGCGGCTCTGGCCTGTGTCAGTTGGCCGCGGTGAAGAAAAATGCGCCCGCGATGTTTGTCATCATCAGCCATCTTCAATGCCGTGAGGGGTAAAGGGTGAGGCGTAAGGTGCAATTTAGGACAAGATATTATCAGAACGATGCCGGCTTGACGGCGATGTTCCCTTCCTCATTACGCCTAACGAATCGCACCCGTCAATCGCCGCCCTTAGGCGTGTCTTTTCGAAACTCGACTTGAATCTCATCCTCTTCATCGAGCCCCAATCCATCACGAAATGAACCATAGAGTTCCGTGATCTGCTCGATATCTGTTTGATGCTTCCCATCGACAGAGGCCAGAAATGACTCGCAGAGCCGGAGCCCTGTCTGGAAATGATGCGCGATTGTCTCTTCCGTCACTTGCTGCCAGGTGATGAAGATACAGAACGCTTGGAAAGAGTAGGCCTGCGGGTAACGAACGCCGAGAGCGAGCAGACCCTCATAGGCCTCGCGAGCCGTCGATCCGGCGTTGGAGGAAAAGGTGCTTTCCAGTTCAACTGCCGTATCCCAGTCGGAGCCGAGCTCGGCCTTGGCCCCGGCTCGTTGGAATGTATCTTGTGCGGCAAGCGCAGCGTCGAATTGCATGGATGGCCTCAAATCATGTTGGACCAGGATACGTGGAGCGAGAGACGAAGATCAATGAGTGAACTAAAGCCGTGGGTTTTTGGTGTATGGCGTTTCATGTAAAGATTCAAAGAAAGAAGCAGGAACCTCGTCTTTCATTCAGAGCCTCAACGCGGTTCTTCGTGAAAGTTAGTTGAGTGCTCTATGAAACTGGAGGTTCCCCAGTAAGTATGATGATGTGCCAGACAAAGATCCCGCGTTTACTTTCCTTCGCGCAGCTCTGTAGACTATGACCAACTATTACGATGGCCACAGAAATTCCCTTGTACCGCGAACCAATTGAGACTGCGCCAACCGATCCAATTGATCGCGTGATCCGTTATCACGTTCAGACCAAACACCATTTCAATCGCTATGCTCGTGCGCTTGGGTATCTGGATTGGGCGAACCAGCCTGATCCCTTTCGGCGGTTTGAGGGAGCACCTCTTATCGCTCTGCCTCTGTTGACGCCGGATGAAGAACCGGTCTCGCCCGCCTATGACGCCATCTACCAGCCTGGAGCGGTTGCCTGCCAGCCTGTCACGGTGCACACGCTTTCAAGATTTTTTGAATTCGCTCTAGCTCTGTCGGCGTGGAAGAAGGCAGGGGAGTCGGAGTGGCCGCTGCGGAGTAATCCTTCATCCGGCAATCTGCATCCGACAGAGGGTTATGTTGTGCTGCCACAGATCGAGGGACTTGACCTGAACCCGGGTCTCTATCACTACGCACCCAAAGAACATGGATTGGAGTTACGCGCTGAATTTTCCATCGAACAAATCGCTCGACTGATGGCCCCCTTTCCTTCCGGTGCATTTATTTTCGGCCTGACCTCGGTCCATTGGCGTGAGGCTTGGAAGTATGGGGAGCGAGCGTTCCGTTACTGCAATCATGATGTCGGCCATGCGATTGGGGCAGCGAGAATCGCAGCTGCGACAGTGGGCTGGAACATGGCACTGTTGGATGGCGTGGAGCAAAATACTATTGCGCTCCTGTTGGGGACCATTAGGGTGGAGGACTTTGCAGAGGTTGAGCAGGAACACCCGGACTGCCTGGCGGTAGTATGGCCGTCTGGAGACGTAAGGGGTGATGAGAAGGTAAGGGGTAAGGAGTTAGGGGTCAGTGGTAGCAGGGAAGAGATTCCGTTGTTTCTTGACCCGGCGGTGGTCAAGGATCTCGCTGAGTGTACCTGGCGAGGGAAGGCCAATCGGTTGAGTGGCGAGCACGGTGTACATTGGGACATTATTGATGAGGCGGCGGATGCCACATGGAAGCTGCAGGCTCAGCAGTTGATTGTTTCCTTGCCGGATTCCCAAGCTCAGGAACCCCCTCACCCCTTACCCCTTACGCCTCACGAGCTGTCGGCTGGCCAGATCATCCGCCAGCGCCGGAGTGCGGTGTCGTTCGATGGTAAGACGGCAATTTCAGCTGCGACATTCTTTCGCATGATGGAGCGGGTGATGCCTCGTGCGCATCTGCCGCAATTGGATCGACCGATGCCATGGGATGTTTGGCCTCACGATCCGGCGATTCATTTAATGATCTTTGTCCATCGCGTCGGCGGCCTCACCCCGGGGCTGTATTTCCTGGTCCGTGATCCCAAGAAGCTGGCCTTCATTCAACAATCCATGAATCCAGAACTGAGCTGGACTCCGGCCCCGGGTTGCCCGGAGGATCTGCCGCTCTACTGGCTGCTTGAAGGGGATGCGAAAAAAGTGGCCATTCAAGTAAGTTGCCATCAGGACATTGCCGGAGACAGTGCCTTCTCGTTCGGTATGCTGGCCGAGTTCGAAGGGCGCTTGCGAGAAGGGGGCGCCTGGTGGTATCCACGTCTATTCTGGGAGTCCGGATTGCTAGGACAGGTGTTGTACCTGGAAGCAGAGGCAGCGGGTATCAGGGCCACCGGGATCGGCTGTTTTTTCGACGATCCCGTCCATGAGATTGTCGTGGTGAAGGGGCTGAGCTTCCAATCGCTCTATCACTTCACGATCGGCGGGCCGGTTGAGGATGGACGATTGATGACATTGCCTCCGTATGGGCGTCTGAAACGTGAGGGGTAAGGCGTAAGGGGTGAGGTGTGTAGTCGCGTATGTATAAGATCAAAAAGAAAACGGCGAAGACGAAGCCCCCGATTCTGTACAACATTGTCGAGGACTATTCTGAGTTCGATGCGCCGGGGAATGTGACGGTCTGTGCCATGACGCTGCAGGAAGATTTATCTGCGCATGCGAAGGTCTTGTCAGAAAGCTATGAAGTTCCACTCGAAACGATGACGAAGTTGCTAGCCGAAGGCGGGGTCTACGTGTATCCGCAGGTTGGCGGGATTCTGACGCGTGGCTTGTTCGCCTGTCGGATCGATTCGACCGGGGAGTCTCCCAAGCAGACCTGGACGTTGGATCTGATGCAATTTGCCGAGGCAGAGCAGTTGGCTCATGCGCGTAGCATTCCGCTCGGTGAGGTGGCGGCGATGGTCCTTCATCGAACGTTGCCGGAGGAGTTACAGGCGAAACTCGATGAGAAAAATCTGGGGATCGATTACCGCACGTTGGATCGCTCTGTGGCGAAGGGCGGTGATATCAAGTACATCGACTTTCGCAAGGACTGGTCTCCGCATTTCAAGCGACTCTGCATCATGCCGGACGGGCGCTTGGTTGAGACGGGAGGATTGGAGGCGTTTGCCCAGCTCCATGACATTACGCTGGCGCAGGCCAAGACGCTGGTCGAGCAGGGGGGCACGCTGGAGGTGAACGGCGAGATCCTAGCTTGTCAGATTGTGAACGGTCAGCCGGCTGTAGCGCGGTTCAGCGCAAAGAACTCCATGATAGCAAAGGAATTGGCAGCGACTAAGGGTTTGCATATGATGGATGCGCTCAGTGAAGTGGGCTACAAGGATTCGCTGATGATGCGCGGGCTTGTGCGGAAAGAGCTCGGTGCTCGACCCTGATCGGGCAGTGTTGCTAGCAGAAGAGACCGTTATTTGGTTGAACGAAACTAATCAGACGAACCAAATAAACCAGTCAGAAA
Organism: Nitrospira sp.; assembly: GCA_031421455.1. Taxonomy (GTDB): domain Bacteria; phylum Nitrospirota; class Nitrospiria; order Nitrospirales; family Nitrospiraceae; genus Palsa-1315. The sequence continues at coordinate 1,594 of JANOOS010000134.1, read as the reverse complement.
AGGCTACTTGGCGAGTTCTTCGTTGACGGCTTGGACGAGTTGAGCGAGGTCGAAGGGTTTTTCGAAGACGCGGCGGGCGCCGAAGAGTTTTGCAACGTCAAGGAAGTTCTTCTCCCCTTGCGCACCGGTCATGGCGATGACCTTCGCATCGAGATATTCCCGCGTCAGCTGCAATGTGGTTTCGAGGCCGTCGGTTCCCGGCATCAGAATGTCCATGAGGACGAGATCCACCGTGTTATTCTGGTAGAGGGTCAAGCCCTCCCGACCACCGGGGGCTTCGAGCACACGGTGGCCAGCCCTCTCAAGGACTTCCTTAAGAAGGCTGCGGATCGATTCTTCGTCGTCGATTACAAGAATAGTGGCCATAGAGTTCTGCCTAATATCTTTTGTATCCTACCTGGGGTCGGGTTCTTCTGTCTAGAGGAAAGTTGATGGACATAATGACGATCAAGATGATGGTGCCGATCGAATCACGTAAGGCTGAGTGGTGTGGATCGATCGCGCTCACATGAAAAACTATAGGAGGAAATGATAGGAAGGGTTGACCGAGTCCCACGATTTTGATACAAGGGCTAGAGTTGTTCTAACAGACTGCAGTGCACCTTCTTTCGGAGCCGTTCTTTGCAGCATCCAGATTCTTGGTCTTGGACTCGTCGGTCTTTTTTGAAAACGTCTGTTGTCGGGCTTCTGTTGCTTGGCAGCAAGGTGTTGTACCCCTCAGTCGTGCGCGCAAACGACCTTCCTGACGGCGAACTCACCTTCTTCAATGTGCACACGGACGAACGGCTGCGAGTCCGCTATCGGGATGACGCAGGGAATTATGACTTGACGGCGCTGGATGAGGTGAATCACATTCTGCGTTGCCATCACACAGGAGAAGTCGCCGCCATCGATGTGCGGATGTTGGAGCACGTCAATCTCGTGCATAAAGCGGTCTATAGTACTGAAGATATCCACGTAATTTCCGGCTATCGGTCTCCGGGATACAATGCGCAGCTCGTGAAGCGAAGCCGGCGAGTCGCGCAGCACAGCCTACATATCGAGGGACAGGCGCTCGATTTCTATATTCCCGGTATCGAAATTCGCGAACTTCGGTATGCCGCATTGAAACTGCAGTACGGTGGAGTCGGGGTTTATCCGCGCAAGAAGTTCATCCATCTCGATTGCGGTCCCTTCCGGACCTGGTAGCTCCCTCCAGCAGCCCCAGATACACTATCGAGAGAGGCGTGAAGCTTCGGTAGTCTGCACGTGTGTCCAACGAGAGAACCCTCTTGCAGGATGCTCAAAAAGGCTGTCAGCAAGGCCGCAGCGAGTGAAGATTCGAGGCGTACCCTCTGGGTACGTTGAGGGTCTGAACGATGCGAGAACGCCGCTTGGTGAAAGGTGCGTCTCGGCGCACCTGGGCTGGGTGGGTGAGAACAGAGGCTTTTTCAGCATCCTGTGGAATCAGATCCGTTTGAGGAACAACACCGACAGCGGCGGGAGTGTGAGCGCGAGCGAATGGGGCATGCCATGAGAAGGGAGGGCGCTTGTACGGAGCCCTCCCAAGTTTCCCACGTTGCTTCCCCCGTAGGTTGAGGCATCGCTGTTCAAC
>JANOOS010000133.1:0-1834 GCA_031421455.1 Nitrospira sp. | reverse complement strand
AGTAGGCGGATTGTTCTTCACTGCGCGCATCGAGCGACCACCGCTTTATCGTGGGGGCTCTGCGAGCAAGAGAACGGTCTGCCTACTTCCTCGCATCCTTCTGAGGCCGCGCGTTGCGCGAGCAAGGGGATCGTCCCAGGTACCCCATCCCCTCTTTATCAGCATCCTGCTAACCCAACGCCGAGTGAACCCAGTCGCCCACGTAGTGCGTGATCGCAATTACGCTGACGCCGATGACGACATGCTCCGCGATGACCTTCCAGGCCGGGATCTGCTGGGCTCGTGCCAAGAAATAGCTCAGCCCAGCGAGCAGTGTCAGGCCCCATACTACGCTCACTACCATGGCTTCTTCCAAGGGCAATAACAGCACCGGCACCACAAAGGTCAGCGCGATCAGGAACTTGGCCACAAAGGTGGCAATGGTCGATTCCCAGATTTCCGACACGACCCCGTTATTCTTGGACTCTTCCGCAATATGAATGCCCAGTGCATCGGACAGGGCGTCGGCAACCGCAATAGTTACAATGCCACCGATCACGACGGTTCGTGAGTGGGTGCCTGAATGGAGTCCCACCATCAACCCCAATGTCGTAATCACGCCGGACGTAAGACCAAAACTCAGACCGGTTTTGAACGATGTCTTCATTAACCTTCGTTGCCAATGCCCGACTCAAGTGAGGTGGGCGAGACTGGCGAGAAAAGCGCGACACGTAAAGCAGGCTGAAAACTGAAGGCTGAAGTGTTCGGATCTCCGACCTCTGGCCTTCAGCCTGCACCCCTTCAGCCTTCGGATCGCGCTCGCTAATACTTGTCCATGATGGCCTTGAGATCCGCCCCGCTGATCACCTCTTGTTCGAGCAACTTCTTCGCTCCTTCGAGGAGCGCGGCCTTTCGTTCTGTCAGCAGCCGTTTCACGCGCTCGTATTGCTCGTCGACGATACGGCGCACTTCGCAGTCGATCTCGCGAGCGGTCTCCTCCGAGTAGTCGCCTTTCTCCTGTGGCGCCTGGATCTGCATCATGAGGGGCTGACGTTCACGATCGAGCGTGATCGTCCCCAGCTTGTCGCTCATCCCGTAGGATTTGATCATGCTCTTGGCGATATCAGTAGCCTTGAGCAGATCGTTCTGAGCTCCGGTAGAGGCCTCGCCGAAGATCAATTCTTCCGCATTCCGCCCTCCGAGTAAGACGGCAATCTTGTTCTCCAGCTCCGTCTTGGTCATCAGGAAACGGTCCTCCGTCGGGAGCTGAAGGGTATAGCCCAACGCGGCGATCCCGCGGGGAATGATCGAGATCTTCTGTATCGGGTCTGCTCCAGGAAGCGATAGTGCTACCAATGCGTGGCCCACTTCATGGTGCGCGACCCGCTCCTTCTCCATTTTGTTAAGCACACGGTTTTTCTTTTCCAGTCCGGCCACGACCCGCTCCACCGCCTCCTGCAATTCCGGGAGGCCCACCTGCTCCTTATCCCGGCGCACGGCCAAGAGCGTCGCTTCATTGATGATGTTGGCGAGATCGGCGCCTGAGAAACCTGGGGTCATCCCGGCGATGACCTCGAGGTCCGCATCGGGGCCCAAGACCACTTGCTTCGCATGGACTCGCAAGATAGCCAGTCGGCCGATCTTGTCCGCACGATCGACCAAGACTTGCCTGTCGAACCGGCCGGCACGCAACAGTGCAGGATCCAAGATTTCCGGCCGATTCGTCGCCGCCATCAGAATGACGCCGATGCGGGGATCGAAGCCATCCATTTCGACCAACAGTTGGTTCAAGGTCTGCTCACGCTCCTCATGCGCCATGGGTCCCATCCCGCGGGCTTTTCCGATCGCATCCAGT
>JANOOS010000132.1:0-4494 GCA_031421455.1 Nitrospira sp. | reverse complement strand
GATCTTTGAATTGAGCATGACCAGGCCGACGGGGGTGCGGACAAAGACGAAGTTTGATTTGAGCTTGGTGACGGTTCCAGAGAGGAGAAGTTGCACATCTGAGCCGGCCGGCGGGGCCTGGCTGACCTGCAGGTCGTACTGTAAATCATGCACTCCGGTGATGGTATTCGTGTCATCGACTTCGACGGTCAATGGATCTCCCTCGCGATGGTTGGTGAGCTGCTCTTCCTGCGTTCCGACATTGACAGTCTGGTCACCGTCAGGCCCCCACCAGCGTAATGTTCTCGGTGTATCGCTCCCGGACGTCATTGGCCCGCTGAGGAAGCGATGGACGAGCGACCCGTCGGTCCGCTTTCGGACTTCTATGACGGAATGGCGATCATGCACCCAAAAGTGCACTTCCTGTGAGGCCTTGAGATCTTTCAGCGTTGTTTTGGAACTGAGGGTCAGTAGCCCGATTGGGGTCTTAAGAAAGACGATCCCGGTCTTGGTCCGCCACACCGATCCCCGTAGCATGATATAGGGATCACTGGTGATTGGATCGATAGTTGCGGAGGATGGAGCTGGTACTTCGGCGGCTGGGAGCGGGCCGTCTGGCGCAGGCGGTTCCTTGGCACAGACAGGGCCCACGAGGGTGAACACGACCATACCGGCGCAGAGGGTTTCGATCGCACGTCGCGACAGCCTGCGAAGCGAGAAATCGCTTATGTCCCCGGTCTTCGGTTTATCGCGAACGGCAGAAGGGTGAGCCACTTTATTTGCGGAATGCAGCATGGTTGAGCGAATAACATGATGTCTATGAGGAGTCAAGGCGAAACCCCTCAGGACAGTGACTTGGAGGGTGACTCCCTTACAGAATTGCGCTATTCAGAGGAGCATGTCCGTCGGTCGACGGGTGGAAGTATCGTGAATCCATGGCATCGCATGGCGCGGAGGGCAGAGGGGTGAGGGTCAGAATGACCCGGATCTCACGGCTTGTTGAATTCTGCACGCCGAACCCTGTGAGCAGGAGGGGCGGTGTGACCATGTGGCAGATGCGGCGTATTTCGAATTGTGCCGGGTCTTTCGCCTCGATTCGACATTGGAGTTGTGCCTGCACATCGTCACAGAGCTCTGTGAAAATGGATGGCATGGATTCAGGCGTCACCTGTGGCCAGAGATCATGGGACGTATTGAACAACGCCATCAGAGCGCGGGCTGGTGCATTCATGTGCAGGATGCGAGCGGATGAGGAAAATACAATCATGCCAGAGACATCATTCTGTGGCGAGGTTGCTTGGCTTTGCGAAAATGATTGTGGCATGCGTCTCCTTTCGGGGGAATGTTCTCCCCTCTGTGCAAGAGTTGCACCCAAACGATAGGTGCAGGAAGCGCGATTATCCCGTACATATCGACAGCAACGTGTTCGCTAAAGCCAGTTTGCGCACAAAGACTGTGTCATGGTGGCGGCAATTGAACAAGTCCGCATTATTCACGAGAGTTCGTGACGAAACCGCTGAGACGCCAAGCGAGACGGGCGCGCGGAGGTCAGGGGACTGGCTCCGCCGTCTTCGGCGGTGCCTGTCCCGCTGCTCGGACGGGGACAGGCGCCAAAAAAAGAAGGGCGCCAGTCCCCAGCAGTATGTTGACCGACTGAGTGGCGAGCCCGCCCGCCGCCAGGTGCGTCGCCACCGCGCTTGCGAGGTCGAGCGCCCTTTGTATGATCTTGGCGCGAAGAAAGAATACCGCAATGAGTTCTGATTTTCGTATCGGCGGTTGCAGTAGAAGTCTTCGTGAATAATGCGGGCTAACTACTTCTTGCGAACCAGCATGCGAATCGGGGTTCCCTCGAATCCATATTCCTCGCGGAGTTGGTTCTCCAAAAAGCGGAGGTAGGCGGGCGTGATATTGTCCGGGTGACCGACGAACAACGCGAAGACCGGTGGTTGCGTCGCGACTTGAGTCATAAAGGCAGACTTGGTGATCTTCGTCGGTTTACCTTTGCGCACCGGCAGGGGGTGCGTGGCGAGAATCTCCTGGAGGAACTTGTTTAACGCTCCGGTCGGAATCCGCTTTGAAAAAGCGGCGAATACCCTGTCAATGGTAGGAAAGAGCTGGCCAAGCGAATCGGGATGGGCCGCGGATGCAAAGAGGACCGGCGCCCAGGTCAGGAAGGGAAAGCGCCGCCGAAGTTCCAGTTCGACCTCCTGCCGGGCATGGCTATCGCCTTCCCGAAGATCCCATTTATTCACCAACAGGAAGCAGGCCCGTCCTTGCTTGATGATGATCCCGGCGATCTTCGTGTCCTGCTCGGTCACGCCTTCAATGGAATCGAGCAACAAGATTCCAAGGTCGGATCGCCCGATGGCCAAGTGCGATCGGACTACGCTGTAGCCTTCGATCCCCCGGTCGATCTTTCCACGCCGGCGAATACCGGCAGTATCGGTAAAAAGATATCGCCGTTCTTGATGGAGGGCGATCGAATCGATCGAATCCCTGGTGGTTCCCGGCACATCGCTGACCACCACTCGGTCCTCCCCGAGCACAGCATTCACCAGCGTGGATTTGCCGACATTCGGACGTCCCACTACAGCAATGCGGGGCATCGTCGTCTGCTCAGGGTTCTCGTCCGGAACCGGGAGGAGTGGATAGAGCGCATCGAGAAGATCGGAGATGCCGATGCCATGCTCCGCAGAGATAGGATAGAGCGTATCGGTGCCCAACTGATAGAAATCCGCCACGAGTGTTTCGACCTTGGGCGTATCGAGCTTATTGATGACGACAAACAACGGCTTCGGCGTTCCGCGCAAGAGACGGACAACCTCCTGATCCGGGGTTGTCAGTCCCGTCCGTCCGTCCATCAGCAGGATTAAAATATCCGCTTCTGCAATGGCGAGTTCCGATTGACGCTTGATGAGGGCCAGCATGCCTTCCGAGGCGGTGGGGTCCAGGCCCCCTGTGTCCACGAGGCGGAACGGCCGATTTCGATAGGTGGCGTCGGCGTAGTTACGGTCCCGGGTGACACCTGGGACGTCGTCCACGATAGCCGTTCGTTTGCCGAGCATGCGATTAAAGAGTGTCGACTTACCGACGTTGGGGCGACCGATAATGGCCACAATCGGTGGGTGAGCCGTCGGGGCCGACGGTACCGGAGCTGTCTGCAAGGGACTGGTTTTGGTGCTTTTGGTGCGTGGCATGGGGAATCGTGCTTCGACCGTAACATAAGAATTTTGGCAAACACAACCGGCTCGTCTTCTCGGGCGGCCTTCGCTATACTCTGTTCATGACCCCTTACCCCTTACCCCTTACCCCTCACGTCGTCGCCTGGGACGAGATCGACGATGTCCTGCTCGATATGGACGGCACGTTACTCGACCGCCATTTCGACAACTTCTTTTTCGAAGAGGAGTTGCCCCGTCGTTACGCGGCGCTTCACAGCCTCACCTTCGAGGACTCGTGCAACCGGCTGATGGCGATGTACCAGTCGGTCGAAGGTGAATTGGCTTGGACCGATCTGCATTACTGGACCAATCGGGTGGGCATCGACGTGGTGGCGTTGCATCGTGAGTTGGATCACATGATCGGGTTTCTGCCGGGAGCAGAAGATTTCTTGCGCTATCTTCGCCAGCTTGGGAAGCGTGTGACGATTGTGACGAACGCACACGAGGCGGGTGTGTCGGTGAAAATCGCCAAGACCGGGCTCGATCGGCATGTGGATCGCATTGTGAATGCGTTTGAAGTGGGGTATCTCAAAATGCGTCCGGAGTATTGGCCCAATTGTCAGCGGTTGTTGGGATTCGATCCGGCAAGGTCTCTCTTCATGGATGATGATGAAGGCTGCCTGGTTGCGGCAAAACAATTTGGTGTCGGGCATCTCATTCATAGTGCCAAGTCGAGCTCTCAACTGCCTCCCGTCCCGCTTGCCCAGTTCATCTCGGTGACCGGTTTTTCTTCACTCCTCAACGGGCGGCCTGCGCGCTAGCCCCCTTCGTCGATTCTTGTTGCTCCCACTGGGCTATGTTAGAGTCCATCCTCTTTTCCGAGACAAGTGGAACTCAGTGCCAGTATGAGCAAGACCTACGATCATCACGCCCTCGAAGTGAAGTGGCAGGCCTATTGGGAAGAGCACCGGACTTTCCGCGTCGCTGACGACCGGGCCAAGCCAAAATTCTATTGCCTCGACATGTTCCCCTATCCCTCAGGGTCCGGTCTCCACGTCGGACATCTTGAGGGATACACCGCCACCGACATCGTCTCTCGCTACAAGCGCATGAGAGGCTTCAATGTGCTGCATCCGATGGGGTGGGATGCATTCGGACTTCCGGCGGAACAATATGCGGTGAAGACGGGCATTCACCCCGCGATAACGACGGCGCAGAACATCGCGACGTTCAAGCGCCAGATGAAACGGGTCGGGCTGTCCTACGACTGGGAACGCGAAATCAGCACGATCGACCCGGGTTATTATCGCTGGACACAGTGGATCTTCTTGAAACTGTTCGAGCGAGGACTGGC
>JANOOS010000131.1:0-2672 GCA_031421455.1 Nitrospira sp. | reverse complement strand
GGGACTAGCGCCCTTCCAATCACCGAACATGGATGGTTTACGAGGACGCCGACGGATAACAGCTCGGGCCCGCAGTTAGGCGATGAGTTATGGGGCTTTATTCCCCAACAGCTCTTACCGCATCTGCAGTGGCTCACGAGGACTGACTACCAGCATGTGTATTATGTCGACTTGCAACCGACGATCGCGGATGTCCGTATCTTTACGCCGGACGTGGACCATCCTAACGGCTGGGGGACGATCTTGATCGGTGGGATGCGTTTGGGCGGCAGTTGCCGCGGCGCTATCTCCCCAACGGCTGCGACCTGTGTGGGTGGAACCGGCGCCCCGCCCATGAGTGTAACCGCGGACTTCGGCAGCGGGGTCCAAACGCGCAAGTTTTATAGCGCTTATTTCGTGCTCGACATCACGAATCCTGAGGTGGCCCCGAAATTACTCCTGTCCTTTACCGATGAAGGGCTGGGGTTGACGACCAGTCTTCCCAAGGTCGTTCGAGTCAATCCTTCAACCGACAATGAGGTTCTCAATACGAATGCGAAGTGGTATATGGTCGTTGGGTCTGGCCCAACCGGATATGGTGGAGGCACGACGCAAAGCGCCACCGTCTATGCAGTGAACTTGGCTACCGGTCCTGGGGCAAACAACAGCCTAGTACAGACCTTCTCGGTAGGCAGTTGGGATTCCTTCATCGGCGACATGGCCTCATTTGATCGAAACCTCGACTATCGGACCGACTCGGTCTATTTCGGCCGTGTCATTCACGACGGAAGCCTGCCGTGGAGAGGCAAGCTCTATCGCCTGACGCTGGGAGAAACGGTTTCCGGGTCTAATCCGCCGGTCTATGGAACGGAAGCTGCGTCGGCTTGGGGCATCTCCTCCGGCGGCAACCGGATTCCCACCGAGATTCTCGATTCGTTCACCGGTACCTGCGCACCGGCACCCTGTTCGGCTCCAACGATCGAGATGGGGCCGGTCGCAACCGCGCCCGGTATTGCGATCGATGACGCCGCAAAGGTGTGGGTCTTTGCCGGGTCCGGACGCTATTACGGCGCGTCCGATAAGACGGATACGACGCCACAGTATTTTGTCGGCGTGAAAGACTCAGTCATCAATGGGACTTGTCTCGGAGGGCAGACGAGCTCGACTAGCTGTGAAGACAACGATTTGTTGAATGTCACGAGCGCCACGGTTTGCATTGTTGGACAGGGTGACTGTGGCCAAGTGTCCGGCACGAACCAGGTCACGGGGGTGACCGGGGTTACGTCCTTTGCGAGTTTGGTTGGGTTAATCCAAAGCAAGGACGGCTGGTACACAGCCTTACCTCAGAGTGGGGCAGCGAATGGAGAACGAGTGCTGGCCAGTCCCGTAGTGTTTGGGGGCATTGTCTACTTCCCGACCTTCATTCCGACCAATGATATCTGCGCGTCCTCTGGGACAAGTTATCTGTATTCGCTCTTCTACAAGACAGGGTCTGCCTATACTGAATCCATCATCGGCACGACTCCTGGTGCCAGCGGCAACGTGAACGTCTTGGGCAAGCTCTCGCTTGGAGAGGGGTTGGCCTTCGGCGGTGTGACGCATATCGGCAGTGGATCGGATGGAGGCGCTCCTATTAAGATCTGTAATAACACCAGTACGGGCGCCTTGCTCTGCACCGAAAGCAACGTAGCTGGAGGTCCTGGCAGCGGTATCCCAGACCCGCGTAGCCACTTTATCTCGTGGATCTATCGATAGTGCAGAGTAGAAGTTTCCTGAACCGGCTCGGAGCACGGAGTGAGAGATCCCGTGCTCCGAAGAGCGCCGATCCTTTACGATGGTCCAGCATTGTGTTTGTGGCCCTTTTGGCCGGCTGTGATTCGGAATCTAACCAGTCTGGAGTTGCGCCAGGCTCCGGTGTTTTCCAAAGTGGAAATCGTCCGCCAGTCATCCGGCAGGCCGTGGTTTTCCCCACCCCCCTTATCCTGAGCGGCCCTATCGCGGTTCAGATAGAGGCCGATGATGCAGGTCGCAATCCGCTGACGTTTCACTATCAATGGTTTGTCAACGGGCATCGCATCGATGGGGAAACTCATCCGATGCTTTCGCCCGCACTGCTCAAGCTCGGCGACAAAGTTGAGGTTGAGATCGTCGCCGCAGATGGACAAACATCAGGGAAGCCCTACAGAACCAAACCGGCAATCGTGGGGAATACTCCGCCGGAAGTGGTAAAGGTTTCGATTGAGCCGACTGGATCGGACCGAAGCGAAATGCGCGCTTTAGCCGAGGGCGTTGATGCTGACCAGGATGCGATTCATTATGCGTATCGATGGTGGAGAAATGGCACGCTCGTGGCGGGAGGAGATACTGCGACCCTTGATACCGGGGCCTTTAGTCGAGGTGATTCGATTACGGTAGAAGTGATACCGCGCGATGCTGGCAGGGCCGGAAAATCTAAATTGTCGGAGCCGGTTGCCTTGGGAAACAACGCTCCAAAAATTACGTCCCATCCACCTGGCAGGTTCGACAAAGGGGTTTTTGTATACAGTGTTCAAGCCATCGATGATGACAAGGACAGCTTGAAATATCTGCTGGAGGCTGCTCCATCCGGGATGACCATCGACCCAGCCACAGGAATGATTTCTTGGCAGGTTGCTCCGGATGTAAAAGGAACCCATCGGGTTCGCATCTTGGTG
>JANOOS010000130.1:0-2891 GCA_031421455.1 Nitrospira sp. | reverse complement strand
TGAACCCCTGTCGGCATTGGATGCGCCGACACGCAGTCGCTTGAGAGGAGAACTGCGAGTCCTATTGACGCAGTTGCACATTCCTTCTGTCGTCGTGACGCACGATTGGGCTGAGGCCCTGACGCTGGGCGATGTGATTGCAGTGATGCAGGGTGGAACGATTCTTCAAACCGGCTCACCGCAGGAAGTGTTCTCCAGGCCGGCCAATGCGGAGGTTGCGCAGATCGTCGGTATCGAGACCGTCGTGCAGGGTCACGTAGTCGCGAACGCCAATGGGCTGGCGACCGTGTCGGTGAATGGGACGATGCTGAAGGGCTTGGCAGCGGACGTGAATGGCACAGCTGTGTATGTCTGCATCCGCGCGGAGGATGTTTTGCTTGAGCAATCAGGGAGCGGAGTCACCAGCGCGCGTAACCACTTGTCTGGACGTATAACCGAGATGCTGCCGCAAGGTGTGCTGGTGACGGTGACGGTCGATTGCGGCTTTCCCCTGCGGGCGGTGATTACGCGAGGAGCCAGAGAAGAACTTGGTCTCGAAACAGGCTCTCTGGTTGCAGCCGTGATCAAGGCCGGCGCGGTGCATCTCGTTCCGAGATCAACTCAGCAACATGCGGATCAATCGTTGAAGTAGAAAGGCAAGAGAAATATTCACAAAACCCTCTCCCCAGCTTCTGTGGATAAGTCTGTTCATAAGATCATCCTGCCATCGAAATAACGGGTATTATCCCGCCTCAAACACGTCTTTGCCTAAAAAGTAAGCATTGGCCCCGTCAGTCTCTACACCACAAGATATGGTGGTGCTTCTAGGAAAATAAGTCGGAAACAACAAATCCTAGTTAAAGACAGATGTTTCCTGCATCGGAATTATGAATCCCGTTACTGGGTGCGGGGATCGCACCCAAGTTATACACAGACCCCTCTCCTAGATTGGGGTTTCAGCTACATTATTAGGAGTCCAGAACGGGGGCTTGACAGGGACTTCATGGGTATGTAACCATTGGTTACAATATGAAGCCGGCGGATCTCAAACGAGTGAGAGAACAGTTAGGACTGACGCAACAGCAATTGGCTGATGCGTTGCGGACCACGCGCGTGTCGGTCGCGCGTTATGAAGCGGGGATGCGGCGCATTCCCGGAATGGTTCAGGTCATGTTGGATCAGTTAGGGCGATCATCTGAAATCCCCATGGCAGGGATGGTGGCAGCCGGCTCACCGATCGAACCGGTGCAGCAGAGCGAGTTAACCGATGTGCCGCCCAGCATGTTACGCGGTGGAAATACGTTTGCGCTCCGCGTCAAAGGGGAATCCATGAAAGATGACGGCATTCTTCCCGGCGATCTGGTGGTAGTGCGAAAACAGGAAACGGCCAGGAACGGGCAGACCATCGTTGCGCTGGTCAATCATGAAGCGACGATCAAGACCTACTTCAAAAAGGACGCACACATTGAACTGCATCCTGCGAATTCGGCGATGCAGCCGATTATCGTGAAACCGTCAGACACGTTCCATATCGAAGGCATTCTCATCGGCGTGATTCGGCATTGTACGGGCTAGAGAAGAAGTTCTGAGTTCTAAGTTCTGAGTTGTCCGGAGCTAACTCAGAACTCAAGACTCACAACTGCTTTCCAACACTCAGTATCCCATTAATGAAAGAAGGGAGGACATGATGCTTACAGCAGGAAGATCCTTTAGGACAGAGCGGCTCGGTGACTTGGAACGAACGGTGGATTCATTGAATGGACAGTTACGTAAGATGCAATGGGACTTATACCGAGCCAAGGCGGAGCCGCTTTCGACTCGGTTGTGGCGAAACCTGGTGAGTCTCAAAGGTGGGCAGGAATTCATGTCAGCCGTCTGCAATCGATGCGTTCGTCCGAACACAAAGGTCGTGTCCTATGCTAACCCAGGAGTGTAGGGCAGATATTCGACTCGCGGGTGTCTGTTCTGACTGTGGAACGATGGTCCAGCATCGAATCCCATCTATCGATGGGGTTACCCATTCAACCGTTGAACTCTGCGAACGCTGCTGGAGTGTCTCGCAACAGCGGCAAATATTTTCAGGCGGTTGTTGCGGGCAGTGAACGCGCGGCGCTATGGACGCGTCCTATTCTGAGAGTAGGTGTAGGATGTCTCTTGCTCCATGGAGAACGCGATGGACCAGAATGATCGTGCCTTTCACTTTGTAGAAAACCAGATAATTGTCGATGACGAGCACCCGATAGCCGAGGGCTGTGAGGTTGAGATCGTGGGGCACGCGACCGGCGAAGGGGAGGGCCGTGAGTGTCTGTAAACGGGCTTCGATGCGATCCAGTACTTGAGTGGCGGCCTGTGGATTTTCTGCGGCCAGATACGACACCAGCTCCGCCAGATCCTGCTCGGCGATCGAAAGTAAACGGACGGTGTATTTACTTGAAGGCACGGATGCGCTTTCTCAGATCGGCCATCACACGGTCGAGCGGGCGTCCCCGGTTGCCCGCCGTCGCCTGCGCCTCTGCGACGGCTAGTTTTGCATAGAGCTCTAATGTCCGTTCCATCTCTCCGTACTTGGCCAGCGACATGAGCACCATGTCGCCTTCCCCATTCTTGGTGATGAAGACGGGCTCATGGCTTTTATGCACCAGTTCGGAGATGTGATTCGTTTTATTCCTCAGATCCGAGATCGGCTTGATAATGGGCATGGCGGGTCTCCTTTTCTTCGCTATCATGAAAATGACTATATCATGATAGGAGTATCCATGGAAGTCGGATGGGGATGTTGCGCGACGTCAGAGGGCTAACCGGGGTATTGTTCGTACTGTCCGTGAGATGAACCGTTCTGCCTCTGGGGCCGGTTCAAGGGTGGGTTTGGTGGCGGTGTCCCGGATTGAACGGGAGACCCGCGGCTTATGAGT
>JANOOS010000129.1:0-13881 GCA_031421455.1 Nitrospira sp. | reverse complement strand
AATTGGCCTCTTTGACGTTAGAAGGAGCTGCAAGATGAACAGTGGGCAAACCAAAAGCGAAATCGAAAAAGCGATTCGGAACGCGATCATCAAATTCGAGCAGGAGTTCATGGGGCGTGGCCCGGACGACGTCAAAACGTTCGTCGTGCGGGATCTGGTGGTGGTCCGCCTCAAGGGGGTGCTGACGCCGGCCGAACGTCAGCTGGCCAAAACGGATGAAGGTGTCGACATGGTAAAGCGATTGCGGCAGACCTTGATTGCCCTGGGGCGCGATAAACTCTGCGAGCAAGTAAACAAAATTACGGGAGCCAAGACCCTCGCGCTTTTTACCGATATCGATGTGATAATCGGCGAACGGGTGTTCGTCTTTACGGTCGATCGCGATATCCAGGGCGAGAGTCGATAGAGTGGGCTAGACCCGGTATGTTTCATCCATGACCAAGCACAGCCTGGAAACCCTCTCCTTCGACAACTCCTATGCCCGGTTGCCAGAATCGTTCTATGCGAAGTTGAACCCCACGCCGTTTTCTGAGCCACCCTATCTCATCAGTTTTAACCTCGCGGCAGCAGAACTGATCGATCTTGATCCGGAGCAAGCGAAGCGACCGGAGTTTGCCGACGTGTTCGGCGGGAGCATGCTTGTCCCAGGGATGGAGCCGTTGGCGATGCTCTACTCCGGCCATCAGTTTGGGGTCTATGTCCCGCAGCTGGGAGACGGTCGCGCGATTCTTTTAGGAGAAGCTCGAAACGAGCGGGGCGAGCGATGGGATCTGCAACTCAAAGGCGCCGGCCTCACGCCCTTTTCACGAGACGGCGATGGCCGTGCGGTGTTGCGCTCGACCATCCGCGAGTATCTCTGCAGCGAAGCCATGCACGGGCTCGGCATTCCGACGACGCGGGCGCTCTGTATTGTCGGGAGCGAACACAAAGTATTTCGCGAACAGGTCGAGACCAGCGCGATCGTCCTTCGCATGGCGCCCTCTCACGTGCGGTTCGGCTCGTTCGAGGTTCTCTATTATCGGAAACAGCATGAGCAGCTCAAAGTGCTGGCCGACTACGTGATTGCGCATCACTATCCTCATCTCGTCGATGTGTCGGACAAGTACGCCAGATTTTTCTCCGAGGTCGCCGAACGTACGGCGAGGCTGATCGCGCAATGGCAAGCCGTCGGGTGGGCGCACGGCGTCATGAACACCGACAACATGTCGATCCTTGGCATCACGCTCGATTACGGTCCGTTTGGATTCATCGACGACTACGACCCTGGTTTCATCTGCAACCACTCAGACCACAATGGCCGCTATGCCTTCAATCAACAGCCCTATATCGGCCTTTGGAATCTCAGCTGTCTCGCGCAGACGCTGCTCCCGTTGGCCGAAAAGGAAGATCTGAAGGCCGCGCTCGACCGCTACACCCCCCTCTGCGAAGGACGGTATATGGAGTTGATGAGGGCCAAGTTCGGACTCATCGAGACAAAGGAGGAGGATGCGTCGCTGATCCAAGACCTCTTGGCACTCATGCACCTGCACCATGTCGATTACACGAGCTTCTTTCGAACCTTGGGGCTGTTTCAAGCCGGGCCTGAATCGCAGAACGAACCGCTCCGAGACTTTTTTCTGGATCGTGGCGCATTTGACCAGTGGGCTCGCCGGTACAAAGACCGACTGCGCGAAGAGGGGAGTCGAGACGACGACCGCCTAGTACGCATGAACCGTGTTAATCCCAAGTACGTGCTCCGCAACTATCTGGCGCAGACTGCCATCGAGAAGGCTCAGCAGAAGGACTACTCCGAGATCGATCGACTGCTCTCCCTGCTGCAAAATCCCTACAGTGACCAGCCGGGCATGGACGCCTACGCCGCCCCGCCCCCCAACTGGGGCAAGCACCTCTCTGTAAGCTGCTCCTCGTAACTACTTATCCACCTCCCCCTTCAGGGGGATTGCTTCGGAAAGTCGCAATAAACGACGATGATGCGTCTCCTGTGACTTTGGACTGTTGCCGAACCCTCGCACGGTAGGCCCTGAAAGAAGGCAAACTTTTCCCCAATCAATATGAACGGATGGAATCAATCATTGAGTCGATTTGTTGCCTGCGCCATTCTTGCGCTCGGTCTGGCCTCTTGCGGCAGCGGCGGATCTGATGGCGGAGGGACCACGACTCCTCCGGCGCCTCCCGCTGGTACGGTAACACTCACCGGGGCCGTCTCCGGCACGGTCATCTGGGTTCTTAACGCAACGAACGCGGTCATCGGTCAGTTCGACACGGCCACACTCAATCAGCCTCCGGACTTTCCTTTCACCTTTGGGAATGTGCCGACCGGGGTCCCACTCAGAATGTTCTTTGTAACCGGCGGGGCCGTGTATCCGCTCTACTTCGGTAATACCAACGTCTTTACGTTTATCAGCGGTGGAACGGTCGCTCTGGGCCTCGTGGCGACCGATACCGCCAGTGGAAGGGCCACGACGGCGACCGTTCCCACGACCATGACGCCAGGACCGGAGAATACGAATATTCCGCAGATCGTAGTCCCTCCCACGGCTTCGATTTCCGTGACGAATCCGATCAATCAAGCGCAAGTCCAGGGACCAGACGTGCCTATTACGTTTGCGCTTCAGAATTTCACGATCGGAAACCAAAATCAGGCCCATCTCCATGTGTATTTGGACGGCGACCTAACCCCCTACGAATTTCTGAACGGAGCTCCGGTGCTGTACAACGGTGTTCCGGCTCCCAATGCCCAATGGGTAAGTGCGACTCAGATCCGGTTCGTCGGTCTCTCGACCAACACGCATACGGTTCAATTCAAACTTTCCACGGCATCGCATGTGGAGTATGTGAATCCAGAGGCCTCCCCGTCGGTAGAGTTCACCGTCAATCTTCCTCCCCCTTCTCCTCCGACGATCAACGTGACGAGTCCCACGGACAATCAACGCTTTCCCATTGGGCCGGTGACCGTCACATTCAACGCGACGAACTTCACGGTCCAAGGACCTGGGCAACCGCAGCTGCATTTTTATCTAGATGGGAATACCGCGAACCTCTATCAGTTCCTCAACGGCTCGAATCAGGTTTTGTTAAACGGCAATCCCGCAACAGATGTTCAGTGGGTCGCAAACTCGTCGTTCCGATTTGCCACTCTTTCCCCCGGCTCACATTCCCTGCAGCTTGTCCTCGCAAATGGCGATGCGCCCAATACCGAACTGACGAACCCACAGGCGACAGACATCGTACCCTTCACGGTCGACGCTCCACCGGTTGCCACGGTGGCGGTCACTAGTGGGACGTCATTCCCATCAAGCCCGGTGAGAATTACATTCACGGTCACGAACTTCACGATTGGTCTCTCCGGAACTCCCCATCTTCGGTTCTCGATCGATGGCGGCCCACAGCACGACTTTTTTAGCGGCGCCGTTATCAATTCAGACAATGGCGTGCTGCTCAACGGAGTCCATACACACTTTATCCATTGGACATCGACGGGTTCGTTCGATCTATTTGGACTGGCAGCCGGACCTCATTCGGTTCGCCTGGTTCTTGTGGACGCATCCAACACAGAGTTGACCAATGCCGGAGCGGCGACGACAAATAATTTCACGGTGCAACAACCTCCGTCGGGTGGCTTACAGCTCCAATCCGTCCTGGGCGGACTCGATTTCCCTGTTGGACTTTCCCTCGCACCGGACGGGCGCATCTTCTATAACGAGCGCTTCACGGGGGCGATTCGCATCATCAACCAGGGATGGCAGCTGGACCCATCCGAGTTCTGCACAGTATCTGTCGCGACATCTGGGGAACAAGGCTTGTTGGGCCTCACGCTTGATCCTAACTTTGCTTCCAACAACCAGGTTGCCTATGTGTACTATACGGCTCCGGGACCGGTGAATCGCGTATCCAGGCTCAGCAAATCCAGCGGCGTCTGTACAGAAACGATCATTCTTAACAACCTCCCGACCAGCACCAACCACAATGGCGGTATCATCCGGTTTGGACCGGATGACATGCTCTACGTAGTCATCGGCGACGCCGAGAATCCATCGAATGCGCAAAATCTTACCTCGTTGGCGGGGAAAATTCTGCGCGTGAACCCTGCGAATGGCTCAGGCCTCTCGAACAATCCATTTTTTGGTAGTGGCAATGTCAATCAGGATAAGGTATTCAGCTATGGGCACCGGAATAGCTATGGGTTTACCTTCCATCCACAAACAAACCATCTGTGGGAATCGGAAAATGGCCCGCAAGACAATGATGAGATCAACCGAGTCGTCGCTGGCGGCAACTACGGATGGCCAACGGTAAGAGGTATTGCGAACAATCCCAATTTCCTCGACCCCCTCCTGGCCTACGTATCAGTCATCGCTCCAACGGGGATCATCGCCATACCGGGAAATTCTTCTATTTACCCTCCGGTCTATCGCAACAATCTGTTGGTGGCGGTCTGGAATGATGGCACGATCCGTCACGTCATCCTGAGTGGGACGAATCTTGATCAGCTCGGCGGCTCCAGCGTGGGGTATACCGGTGGGCAAGGCGGCTTGCTCAGTCTCATGCTTGGTTCCGATGGCTACGTCTACGTTTCCAACGGTAGCGGCATCTTCCGCGTAGTTCCGCATTAATTCCGGTCTGATTCACTACACACCCTGGAGATTGCAACAGTCGCTCGCAGTCTCCCTCATTGGCCTCGCGTAGGGGCCGGACAGCTTTCCCTATACCTCTGCTCACCCCGATATTTCGAGTAGCGCCAACCCCGTAGGGGATTCAAGATTTCCCAGAGAGCATCCAGAAAACGTTCCATCTACTGACCCTGCTGCAAAATCCCTACAGTGACCAGCCAGGCATGGATGCTTACGCCGCTCCGCCTCCCAACTGGGGCAAGCATTTATCGGTCAGTTGCTCATCCTAACCATCCCGGCATTCTTTATGCTCTCCTGAAAAGCAGTGTTTAACCCGGGAGGCCGCTCGACTCACTGTACCGGTGGGTTCGTAGAGTGGTTCCCGCTTCAACAGGTAGACTTATGATTTTCAGGGCACATAGCGTCATGGTTCGATCCCTTGCCTTTGCTGGGCTGGTGCTTTTCCTCAGTGCCTGCACCGACAGTGGTTCAGGAGGAGGAGGGACGACCCCCACGGCCCAGACCGGCGCCTCGATCAGCGGGACCGTCTCTGGCACTCGCATCGTGGCGGTGAACACAAGCGATCAGATTGTCGCGGAAGACGACACGGCTGGCCGTACTCCGAATGGTCAGGGCCAATTTGCCTGGTCGCTTGGCGATTTGCCTGTGGGGACCGACATACGCCTGTTCTTCATCACGGGTGGCAACGTCTACCCGATGTTTTTCGGAAACCCGAGCAGCAACGTGTTTGCCGTCAATGCTCCAGGCTCCATCACACTCGGTCATGTCACGACTGCTGGCAATCAGGCGACTCCGCAGACTCCTCCGACAGGAGTGACCCCCGGGCCACCCAATACAGCCCTGCCCCCGAGTGTGGCGCCCATCCTGACCATCAACAGCCCTGCGAACAACGCCAGTTTGCCCAACGGCCCTGTAAACATTACCTTCGCAACGCAAAATTTTACGATCGGCTCGGTCAACCAACCACACCTCCATTTTTATCTCGACAGCGATCAGACCCCGTACCACTTTTTCAGCGGGGCGCCGGGCCAGATTCTGTACCAGGGCGCCGCTGCTGCCAACGTTCAGTGGCAGAGCGACACCCAGATCAATTTTCCTTCCTTGGCCGTTGGAACGCATCAAGTGCGGTTGGTATTGGCGAATACAGCGGATGCCGATCTGACCACCGAGGCTATGATCGTCTTCTCGGTCGGCGCTCCGTCCGGCAATCCCCCGACGATCACGATCACCGCTCCGACCCAGAGTGCCACCGTACTGGTAGGCCCTGTCATGGTGTCATTCACCACGCAATTCTTTACGGTCGGCATACCGGGACAAAATCACTTGCACTTTTATCTTGATTCCGATCCCGTGCCCTACAATTTTTACAACGGGGTGGGTATCGACGCAGACAACGGGGTCCGCTACAACGGAGTTCATACGCACTTCGTTCACTGGAAATCCGCGACATCGTTCGATATCTTCGGGCTCCCGTCTACCGCCCACAGCGTTCGTTTCGTTCTGGCCGATCAAATTCACAATGAACTGGCGAACAGTGAGGCGACGAAGACGCTCAATTTCACGGTCAGCCAGCCGCCGACAGGAGACTTGCAGTTGCAATCCATCCTGTCCGGGCTCAACTTTCCTGTAGGGATATCGCTGGCGCCGGATGGCCGGGTCTTCTTCAACGAGCGACTGACCGGAACAATCCGTATCATCAATCCACAGTGGCAGCTCGTGAACCAGCCGTTCTGTCAACTCACTGTTGCGACGAGCGGCGAACAGGGGCTGCTCGGGCTCACCCTCGATCCGAACTTCGCCCAGAATCATTTTGTCTACGTCTACTACACGGAAGCGGGCGCGGCCCGAAACCGGGTGGTGCGCTATACCGACAGCAGCGGTCAGTGTACGAACCAGACGACGATTCTGGACACGCTGCCGGTCAGCGGTAACCACAACGGCGGGATCATTCAGTTCGGCCCCGATGGCAAGCTCTACGTCATTATCGGCGACGTCGCGAACACAGCCAATTCGCAGAATCTTGCCTCCCTGGCCGGCAAGATCCTCCGCGTGAGTCCGGACGGCAGCGCGCCCAACGACAACCCGTTTTACGCCACCGACCCCAATCCGGATCCGAACTCGCCGCGCAAAAAAGTATTCAGCCTCGGACATCGGAACAGCTACGGATTTACCTTCCATGGGCACACGGGCCATCTGTGGGAAACCGAGAATGGTCCCGGAGACAACGACGAGATCAACCGGATCGTCGCGGGCGGCAACTACGGCTGGCCCACGGTCGGCGGCATCGCAAACAATCCGAATTTTCTCAACCCCATCTTGGCCTACACCCCCACCATTGCCCCCACCGGAATCATCGCGATTCCTGCGAACTCCACCGTCTATCCAACGGCTTACCGCAACAACCTTCTCTTTGTCGATTTCAACGGTGGCAAGATTCGACGAGTCGTCCTGAGCGGTGCCGACCTCACTCAACTCGGTACCTCCAGCATTGCTTATAACGGCGGCCAGGGCGGCCTGCTCAGCCTCATGCTGGGCGCCGATGGATTCGTGTACGTCTCCAACACCAACGCCATCTTCAAAGTCATCCCAGCCCCATAGTGTAGCCCTCTCTCCATCGACCAATCCTGGTTCCCCGCCCCGCACTATCACCTT
Source organism: Nitrospira sp. (assembly GCA_031421455.1). Taxonomy (GTDB): domain Bacteria; phylum Nitrospirota; class Nitrospiria; order Nitrospirales; family Nitrospiraceae; genus Palsa-1315. The sequence continues at coordinate 6,598 of JANOOS010000129.1, read as the reverse complement.
GCAGTCCCCTTCACTGTCTGTAGTAGTGTGGCTGAGGGTAGCCTGGTCGTCCTCCTGCTCGCGGAACAGAGGAGGATGGCAAGTTCCTCGTCGCCTCCATCGATCCCATGACCGTGAAGCTCAAAGAGCCCACCACCAGCCTCGAAACCTTGATCGATCTCACCAAAGAGGGCGACCCAGGGGCGTCGTAAGCAGGTCAACCCTGGCCAAGAAGTGGTGTCGTGAACATGTACCGATGGGCTTGTCGGATCATCGGTAATGGACTATAGTGGTCATGTCCAATCTGACCATGGAGGCCTCATCATGAAGTCTGCGGCGGTGTCTACACTGAAGGCGACGTTGAGTGCCTGCCTGGCCAAGGTCAAAGCCGGAGAAGAAGTCATTGTTATGGAACGGGGTAAACCGATTGCCAAGTTGGTGCCTCTGCCTCGCGATGGCGAGAATGGGTCCGCGCATCTTCAGGATCTCGCGCGATCGGGATTGGCTCGTCTGGGAACAGGGAAGCTGCCTGCCGGATTTTGGAAAATGCGCCGCCCGCGAGATCGACGGGGACAGGCGGTCAAGGCCTTGCTCTCTGACCGTGCCGAGGGGCGATGAAATTCTGGGATGCCTCAGCAGTATTGCCACTGTGCGTTCAGGAGCCCCACACGCTCAACGTGAAAAAGCTCAGTGTGCGCGACGGCGCCGTGGTCGCCTGGTGGGGGACAGCGGTGGAGTGTTATTCCGCATTGGCCAGATTACGACGTGAAGAGGCACTCACTCCGGCAGACGAAACGCAAGCGCGAACCGTGTTACATGCCTTAATGGCTGCATGGACGGAAATCGAACCGAGCGTTGTCGTTCGAGAACAGGCGGGGCGCGTCCTGCTTTTGCATCCGCTCCGAGCTGCCGATGCGATGCAATTGGCGGCCGCCATCGTGTGGGCCAATGGACAGGCTTCAGGGCATGAGTTCGTCTCTTTGGATCACCGTCTGCGCGAAGCCGCACAGCGGGAAGGGTTTACGGTCCTGCCGAAGCAGCTACTGTCATAAGCTCTTCATCTCCCCAGCCTCGCGCCACGTCGCAACGAACCGTCATGAATAATGCGAGCTAACACCTTGCAGTTCCCCTCATTGTCTGTTGTACAGTGGCGGAGGGTGCCTGGTCGTCCTCCTGCTCGCGGAACGCGCACGATGAAACGGTGCTCGTTCGACGCGCGCAATTGAGGATCAACCAGGCAACCCTCTAAGAAGATAGACGAGCAAGCTCGGTGGGATCGTTTTATGGCCAAAGGACGTGGAGAATCGAAGCTTGCTCTCGTGGGGGTGGTCACCCTCGCGGTCGCGCTTGCCGGCGTGCTGTTGGTGAAGGAGCCGCTGCGCAGTTCGCGACCGGTCGGGGGCGGGTTGGATGTGAAACAGACCACCGGTGAGCAATCGGTTCGCGCACGGCTGTGGGAAGATCCTGTGGCAGCAGTGCAGCGGGGCATGAAAGAAGCTTCACCGCCGACAATCGGGTCTCCCAAGTCCGCATCCAGCCAGTCAACAGAACCGTCCCTCACTCAGCGCCTGAGACCGTTGCGGCTCGCGATTGCCGACCGAGTCAAGAAGGGTGAGCAGATCACAGTCCTACTGGTGACCACGAGCGGCGATCCCTATGCGGAGAGTACGGAGTCCCGTATTCGAGATCGCTATGCGGTCGGCACCGCGCTGGGCGTGGCCTGCTATGTCCCGGAGGACGAGGGGCATCTTTCGTTCATCGAAGGGGATAATCAGGGCGCCGGTCATGCGTTGCCGTATGAGTGGTATCAGCTCCGCAAGACAAGGGTCTGTGGAGAAGGACAGGATCGCGCTCAGAACACCCTGGTGATCTGGATTCCCGATGACGCTCTCAGCCGAGGTCTCTTGGCCACCCTGACCTCGTTGTCACAGACCCTGGTGTGCGAAGAATCGAAACAGAAAAGCGAATGTCTCCTGACCGACGACCGGCGCAAACTGGTCCGTCTGAATCCGGCATTGCAACAGGCCGTTACGTTCAAGCTGGTGGGGCCACGCAGTTCCTCCGCTCTGCGTCATCTCCTGGATGAGGCCGGAACTTTATACGCTGAGTCCCATGAAGGGGTCGGGGTCTGGCCGAATAAGGATGGGACCATCGAGCTCTATTCACCATGGGCCAGCGCGATGAAAGGGATCTTGGCCTATGGGCTGAAAAAAGAAGAGGGGAAGGGTACTGCCTGCCAGACGTATGAAACCTGTGAGCAGGAGTTTTTTCATCGGCTAGAGGCCGCGCATGTGAGGCTTGTCTATGAGATCGGATCCGACGACCGGCTCTTCGATACGTTGATCGAGGAATTAGCGCGCCGCCAAGTGCGGCTCGGCTGGGATGCGGTGATTCTCATTGGAGAGTGGGATTCGTTCTATGGCCGGGCCTTGCCCATCGAGTTCCGCGCGGCGGCTTGCGCGAAAGTGGCGACGTTCACGGAGGCCGAGCTGAAGCAGATTCAAGTGCCGACGACGATCAAGTCCTGGTGTCCCACCGTTCCACGCGCGATCGATTTACAGATCCAGCGCCCGGCGGACTACGAGTCCCTGACCTTAAATATCTTCCGCTATAGCTACCTCAGCGGTCTCGATGGTGAAGTGCCGGGCGACGAGATGGTGAAAGCCGGGCGTGGAGAGAAACCCAAAGCCAATGAGACTGCGAAGGATGTTCTGGCCGGTGGGCTGAAGGAACGGCCTGAAGGCACCAGTCAGCTGGATTATGTGCGCGCCTTGGCCTCGAGGATCCAAGACGAAGGAGAAGGGGCCAAAGCGATCGGCATTCTGGGCACTGATCCCTACGACGCGTTGCTCATTCTCAAAGCGCTCCGGCCGGCCTTTCCGCATGCCGTCTTCTTCACGGTCGATCTCGACGCGCGTCATCTTCACGCAAGCGAGTACAAGTGGACCAGGAACATGGTCGCGGCTTCACCGTTTGGCTTGCAGTTGGACGGCGGACTGCAACGCGACGTTCCGCCGTTTCGGAGCAGCTATCAAACGGCCACCTACTTAGCCGTGCTCCGGGCGGTGAATCACGTGACCTGTCTCGCAGCGGGCGATCGGCAGCCATCGGCGGCGCCCTGCTCAGCGGGATATCATGTGGCGCTGACCCCGGAAGATCGGATCTACGATGCAGCTGAACATCCTCGGATCTTCGAAGTGGGGCGAGAGGGCGCTGTGGACTTAAGCGTCGTCGATGTTGAAGGCGTGAGAACGATCCATCCTTTGCGCGCGGATCTCGAGCATACGGACAATCAGGGTCAGCTGAAGCAGGGTATCAGTTCCAGTAGCTCAACCGTAATGGCGCTGGTCGGGATGGGGCTGTTTGTCGGAATGGCGCTCGCCTGGACCAATCAGCGACTCTGGCTGCGGGTCTCGCGCTCCTGGCGCCTGTTCGCCATGGTTGGCCTGATTATCCTGGTCGGGACATCGGTCTTTTGGAGCATGGGTGGCGGGACAGCCCTCATGGCCCACCACGATGAAGGCGAACCCTTTTCGTGGACATCGGGAGTAAGCATCTGGCCTGGTGAGTGGCTCAGGCTTCTCGTGGCGATGTTGTGCCTCGTCTTCCTGGTCAAAGGGTCCCGCGACCTGACAAAGAACAGCGACCACCTCACCGAAGATTTCTTATTCCACATCGATCAGAGCCCTCGCCCCCGATTCACCCTGCGTACCATTTGGACCAATGTGCAACGGGTCTATCATCCGGTTGCCACCAGAGCGGCCACCACGGTCGATCAAGCCTGGTCCTGGTACCTCGACGCGGCAGGCCTGCTGCAGCGGACGGCGCGCGTCCTGATCCTGTTCCTGTTGTATGGCGCGATCATGATTTCCCTGGATCACTGGGTCGTTGACGAAGAGATGATTATTCCCTGTCGGGGATGGCTGAGCTGTCGAGTGGACGTTGTCATGACGCTGGTCAGCATGAGCCTTGTGGTGTTGCTAAATCTGGCAGTGTTCGACGAGGTGATGTTGTGCCGTCGGTGGGTCGGTTGGGTAAACACCTCAAGCGGAGGGTGGTCGGAGCAGGTGCAGGAGGAGTATTTGCGCGAGTATGGACTGAGCCAGAGCCACAAGGCCGAATTTGAAAAGCTCAAGTACTTAGCCGGCATCGATCTGATCAGCCGGCGGACGGAAGCGGTCAATCGCCTTATCCGATACCCCTTCATCGCCTTGCTGATCATGATCGCCGCGCGCAACGACTACTTCGATATCTGGAACTACCCGCTCCTGCTGCTGCTGGCCTGGGCGTTGAACGTCGTGTTGGCGCTGAGCGGGGCCCTGTTGCTTTATCAATCTGCAGACCGTGCGAAGCAGGGGGTCTTGGCCGGGCTGAGCAAGCAAATGATCCAAGCCCTCGGGCTCGGCAAGGACCACGAAGTTCGCGCGAAGCAAGTCCAGTACATCATCGACCAGGTCGAGGCTAACCAGAAGGGCGCGTTCGTTCCCTTCTACCAACAACCAGTCGTCGAATCCTCGCTCTACGGCGTCGTCGCATTGCTGCAATATCTGTATCTGAGGTAAGTTGCTCAGGTAGATAGGCTGAAGGCTGTTAGGGGTGGGCTTCTTGCGCAACGAGGATTCATCTCTGCTTGAACCCAAGGTTGTCGAAACCGAGAAGGTGTTGAATGGCTTGGTTCGTGCTTTGCGAGATCATGTATAGCCTTCAGCCTTCAGTCTATCTACCTGAACATTTATGCGTGAAGAACTGATAGGCGGGCTGCGGACAAGGGTCACGGGCGGCACAGATGGCAAGGGTGGAGGGCGCGGTCCTCTCGTTCTGCTCCTGCACGGCTTTGGCGCGCCGGGGGACGACCTTGTGTCGCTGGCCGACGTTTTGAACGTGCCAACCGGGACAAGGTTTGTCTTTCCTGAAGGGCCGCTCTCGCTGAGTTTTGGACCGAGTGCTGCGCGAGCCTGGTGGATTATCGACATGGCGCGCATTGCAGCAGATCGAGCGGCAGGTCGAGTGCGGGATCTCTCGCAAGATATTCCCAAAGGCCTCGCTCCGGCGCGTGAGACCCTGTTGGCATTCCTCAAGGAAGTCGAACACAAATTCGGAGCAGACCCGCGCAAGACGGTTCTCGGAGGATTTTCTCAGGGCGCGATGCTGTCTTGCGATGTGATGCTCCACGGGGATCGTCCCTATGCCGGGCTGGTCCAACTGTCCGGCACGCTCCTCGCCTCACAGGAATGGGTTCCGCTGCTCCAGAAACGCAAAGGGCTGCCGGTCTTTCAAAGCCACGGGGCGCAGGATGAGCTTCTGCCGTACGTGGGGGCAGAACGGTTGCGAGATACATTGATTCATGCAGGATTGTCGGTCGAATGGCACAGTTTCCGTGGTGGCCATGAGATTCCACGGTCGGTGCTGCAGCGGCTGGGGCCCTTCATCACCAAGGCGGTCACTCACCCATGAACGGCGCACACTCGTTCGAACTCGCAGCAGCTGACGGCAAGCTGATTCGCGGGGATCGTGCCGAAGGGAAGGATCGGCAGATTCTCTTCATCACCGGCTTCCTCTCAAAACGCTGGGGCAACAAGAGCAAGGCGCTCGCGCAGTGGTGTGAAGAGAGAGGCTGGGGGTTCTGCTGCTACGACGTGCGGGGGTTTGGCGATTCAGAGGGGACGTTCACCGACTACACCCTGTCCGATTGGATTGCGGATGCGCGAGTGGTCCTCGAACATATCAGAAATGGTCCGCCGATCACCATCGTCGGCAATTCATTCGGTGGCTGGATCGCCTGGATGATGGCCCAGGAATGTGCGGCAGTAGAACAGCTGCTGCTCATCGCCCCGGCATTCGATGCCATTGGCGTTAGAGCCAAGGAAATTCCGGCCGAGCGGCGAACCAGATGGCGTGAGACAGGTTGGATGCCCTGGGATGACGAGCCTGCTCACAAGGATTGGCCTCTCTCGTGGAAATGGGTCGAGGAAAGCGAGGCCTATTGGAAGACCACCTTCGATCGACTCAGGTCCGTGGAAACGACGATCCTCCACGGTCTCCAAGATACGGTGATTCTGCCGAACGTGAGCCGTGAGTTCGTCGAGCAGCTACTCGCGCGCGACCCTGCGTTCCCAGTCGAACTCCATCTGGTTCCGGGCGATCATCGTCTCAGCAGCGCGGAGCACGTCGAACGGTTTCGTCGGCTTGTCCTTAAAACCCCATGAGGCAGAACAATGCTTACATTGATCCATAAAGAATGCGGCGGGCCCGCCCTGGACGAATCGCCGGTCGGCGAAGTCTGCGCCATCCCCATCGACCGGTTCCCCTTTTCTTGTTTCACCTGCCTGGAGGAAATCGACGACGAATCGGAAGTGCGACTGTCGGAAGAACTCGGGATCTAGCCGGCCCGCTCCAGCCCCTCCGTCGGTCTATGTCCAACTGAACCCTCTGGCACGACCCCGTCCTCAGTGGAAATGTTCGACAGATCCAGGGTAAGGTGTCACCCGGTTCATTTCATGGGTAAGAGATCAAACATGTCATCATCACGACAACATAACAGCGGGCCGGATTCAGAGGGTCCTGACGTTCCTGAACCGTCCCATGCCGAGCGGGCCAAGACGCTTGTCTACTTACAGTC
>JANOOS010000128.1:0-1783 GCA_031421455.1 Nitrospira sp. | reverse complement strand
CGAACCCCGTTGGTCTGTCTGGTTTCTCTGGTTCCTTTGGTTCCTTTGGTTGACCGATCAGACAACCCATTGAACGAGACAAACTAAATAAACCAAACAAACGAAATGAACCAGTTTGGTCTCTTCCTACGGCCGCGGCCTTAGGATTGAAGGACGGTGATCTAGCCGTTGAACCCCTTGCGCTGACGCATGCTAGTCCGGCGCTTCCCAAAATACCTGTATCGAGGTATCCTGCTGCCAGCTGTTTTTCGGCCTATGATTTCTTGCAACCGCAAGGGGGAGTTTTGAAGCGCAAAGATCGTTACGATACAGCCGATCTTGATGAGAACCAATTTGAGCCAGGCTCTCGCCGCCGCGTGCTCAAGAATCTGCTTGGTATCACGAGCAAGCGTGCGATGGACCGAATGGAAGGGCGCGAACAGCTGCGCGTGCTCGAAGAGCTGGCAGGATTCTATGACCGCGATCATCGATTCACTGCCGCTGATATTTGCCGCATGCATCGACTCTGGTTGGAGCGGATTTATCCTTGGGCAGGAAAGTATCGCCAGGTAAACGTGAAGAAGGACTCCTTCCCGTTTGCTGCGGCTGCGCAGATCCCTAAACTGATGGCCGAATTCGAAGACGGTCCACTCAAGCGCCATACGACTTGTCGCTCGGCATCAATCGAGCATCTCGCAACGGCTCTGGCAGAAGTTCACGTGGAGTTGGTGCTAATTCATCCCTTCCGAGAGGGTAATGGCCGAGTTGCGAGAATCCTGGCTGTGCTGATGGGATTGCAAGCGGGATTGCCAGCCTTGTACTTTGACAAACTATCAGGCCGAAAGCGTCAGAAATACTTTGCTGCGGTGCAAGCTGGCTTGGACCACAATTACGAACCGATGGCAAAACTATTTACTGTGGTGATCGAGAGGACTTTGCAGATTCACGGGACCTAATACGGCGAGGGGTTCTGATCCCTGCGCTCAGGTCGGATGAGGTGAGTTTGACGCCTTCAATGTCCGTGGAGGTGTAGACGGTCATCTGAAACATGGCACGGCGCTTGGTAGGGTCGGCGAGGTAAGGATTGGTTTTGTTCAGGGTCTGTTTGAACATGGGCACAGTATAGCATGGTCTGTCCCCTGCGTCTGCGCTCATGTACATTAGCCTCCGGTCCGCTTGGTAGAATGAGCGTCAGGCATGACTATTGACTTATTGGAACCGGTCGCGTCCAATCCCTTCGGAGCCGGCAGCCCCTTCAGTAATCAATCGGCGACGAATCCGTTCCCCACCAATGTGCCTCAGCTCCTTGCTCGTCTCTCTGGTCTTTCTGGTTCATTTAGTTCCTCTGGTTTGTTTGGTTCATTTGGTTATGTGCTACTTTGATTTTCCGATCAGACAACCCAATGACCGGGCCGCCATGACTTGAAGTCGACCGTGCCAAGCATTTTTTCCGCCGATGGCGAATCCCAAATCGGAGGGCTTTCCGCCAATCACGCCTGTTCACACATCGCCTGCAACGGCCTCTGCCTGACGTGTCTTTTCTGGATCATGCCACGATGATGATGGCTGCGCGCTCGCGTTACCACGAACGTCCCTGTTAACATGAACATTCCTCACCAACCTGTAGCCAAGGACAATCCATTGATGTCGACGCCTGCACAATCGAATGCCGTACTTGTCGCGATCCGCACCCCTCGTGTGACCGTGGAGGAGCTGGAGAGTTCGCTGCAAGAGCTCACCCGTCTTGTGAACACCCTCGGGTACCATGTCGTGGGCCAGGTGACGCAAAAGCGTAGTTCCGATA
>JANOOS010000127.1:0-2272 GCA_031421455.1 Nitrospira sp. | reverse complement strand
CCCCAGAGAGAGCTCTGCGTAGAGCGCGCCCGTAATGATGCCGAGCGTGAGCAGCGGAAACCCCGTGACGATCGACTGTTGATTCAAGCGGTCGAGAAAATCCAGGGCCGGCAACTTTGAGTAGAGGACATTGAAACGTTTGGACTTGAGAAGTCCATCCTGAATCAGATACATGACACCAGCCACAAAGGCCACGGCAAACCCCACGGTACCGAGCATGCTCAGCGTCACATGGACCCACAAGGTTCGAAACACCGGTGTGAGCGTCGGAGCGGTTTCCGGCAATGCAGCGGCAGAAACCAGAGAGACCAACGCCAGAGGGACGATGAACGAGCCAAGTACGTGCAAATGATGGCGAAACTCCACGGCAAGAAAGACTAAAATCAGGACCCAGGAGAAAAACGACAACGCTTCATAAAATCCCGGCGTCGAGATGTCTGTGCCCCCGATCATCCCTGCGCCCAATGCGATCGTGTGTGCGGCAAACCCGGTCGCCGTCACTCCCAGCGAGACGTTCGCCAAGATTTCAGAAGGCCAGAGAAGGTAGGCAAGAAAGGCGACGGTGGCCGCAAAATACAGCGCCATCGTCACCACGAAAAGCATGGCGGCCATAGAGGGCTATCCTCTCAACTTTTCAGGACAAACAGACGGACATTAACCGAGGAATTATATCGATGGCGCGAGATGGGAGTCAACCAAACGATCGTGGAGTAAGAGGCCGAGCGACCAGGTCTCGTCCTCCCGGCACCCTCTATGTCGTCAGCACGCCGATTGGACACCCTGATGATATCACCCTTCGGGCCCTTGCCGTTCTGCGACGCGTCATGATTGTTGCCTCAGAAGACCCTCGCACGACCCAGATACTTCTGGCCCATCATGGCATTACCGCAACAATCACAAGCTACGGCCCGTCCAACCGCCACGAGAAAACGCCGCTCCTTCTGCATCGACTCATACAGGGACAGGATGTCGCCCTCGTATCTGACAACGGCACTCCGGTCATCTACGACCCTGGCAGCCTGCTTGTATCCGCTGCCCATCAGGCAAGAATCCCCGTCAAGTCCATTCCAGGCCCCTCTGCTATAACGGCAGCGGCGGCGATCTCCGGATTTTCCGGCGATGCAATCTTTTTTGAGGGACGCCTCCCCGCAACCGGACCTCGTCTCGTCCAATATCTCTCCCGGCTCAAAAAAGAACGCAGAACCCTCGTGTTCTACGTGCGCCCCAAAGCCCTTCCAGGGCTCTTGAAAGCCCTGGGACAGATACTCCCCTCCAGACAAATCGCCGTCACTGTGAACCTCACAACGGACGAGGAGACTTTGTCTCGGGGGAAGCCAGGTGAACTGCTCAATCAGATCGAACCAGTATCGAATACGTCAGCGGTAACGGTCGTCATAGAAGGGTATGGGGCAGGATCGCAACACTACTCATCTTCACGGCGGCGGATCAGCACTCGATAAGACCCCTCGATGCGATCTTGCGAAAGAATGGTGTGGCCCTCATTACTCACGCTGCGGGGGACATTCCCAATCGGGTCGCCATCGTCCAACAGCACAGAAAGAACCTGCCCCTGTTCCATTGCTTCCAGTTTCAATTTCGTTTTGACGAAGTTATAGGGGCAAATCACACCACGTAAATCCAACTCAGCATCCGGTTGATCAGTCACGGCTGTGTCGCTTCTCCTAAGTTGGTTGATCTGGTTTGTCTCGTTTGTTTGGTAGTTCGGTTAAACAAGCCAACTAAATAAACAAAATAGACCAGATGAACCAAATAAACCAGGATGGTGAATGAAAAAAGGGGCAGCGACGCGCTGCCCCTTCCCACACCACGGTTATGTGGCTCGAATTAGTGTAGGCCCTTGTTCAAATTTGGCTTCGCATAGTCCGTCCCGTAGTCTGTCTTGGTGCTGGTTGCTGCGTTGCCCCATCCCGGCTGTGGTTCACATTGCCAGCAGGGAGCGGAACCGGTAAATTCACCGATAGGGCTGGTAATACCGGACTCAATCTTTCCTGGAAAGACAGCGCCACCAATACCACCGGTGGTGGAGCCACTGTTCGTGTTAATCCCACGCTCCGTCGCTGGATTTGGGCGCTGCCCGAGTCCACCGAAACCGGCCAGTTTCTCATTGCCACGCATCACGGTGATCTCACGAACAATCTTATGGCCAGTGCCGAACGGCTGGCTCGCACTTGTTTCTTCGAATGCCTGTATGGTCACGTCGTCTCCAGACTCAAGCATACGAATCTGGTCGAAGTTGGTTTTGTCATCAAAA
>JANOOS010000126.1:0-9187 GCA_031421455.1 Nitrospira sp. | reverse complement strand
GTCGTACCCAGCCATCGACAGGAGATTGACCCGTGCCCCTTCTTTAGCCAACGCGCGATGCCCATAGGTTTCGATTGGCGTCCCAGAGCAGCGTTGCGTCGGTAGATCCGGCTCGACCCCATGTTTTCGCAGCACGGCGATGACAGCATCCCCCACCCCATCGTCAAAATAGTTGGCCGCGCAGCCATGGAAATAGGCTACCGGGGAGTGGGAGACTTGCCCAGCCTGAGGAATCAGTTCGGGATAGCGGTCTCGCAGATGCCGTTGGGCGAGTCGAGGCAACACTAGTTGAGACGATAGCCGTGCCGTCTCAGCGAGACCACGCATGAACGGTTTCGTCAACAAATCGAGTAGCCGTCGCATCAGAGGCCGATCCCATAGCGATTGGTACCTCGCTAGAAGCTTTAAGAATCGCTCGAACTTCGCTGTTTGTGCATGGAAACGAAAGATGAAACCAGCCATCTTATTCGGATGTTCGGCGCGCCGGTCCAAAATGAGCTGAGACACATCGACTCCAGCCGGACAAGCTGTACGACAGGATTTACAGTTGAGGCAGGCCTCGACGACTCGCTTCGAATTGAGATAGCTATAGTTCTTATCGGTGACGATCTCGAACCAGCCTCGCGAACTCATGTCTTCCGATTGGAACACATCGTAGACCGGGCAGACCGCATTACACTTGGCGCAGGTTGCACAGGGTTTCGACAATCGCACATAGTCGATATGGTCCGTGAAGGGCCGGTCGCTGATCTTGATACCAGGATTGAGCACCCCGGCAGGATCGAAGCTCTGCTTCACGCGTACAAACAGATCGTACAGCTCCGGGCCGAACATCGTCTTCACGTATTCGGCGCGTACCCGGCCATCCCCGTGCTCCCCGCAAATCGAGCCACCGAAGCGACCCAAAACCGTTTGGTGTATCTCGTGATAGCCCTGCACCATTTTCTGGAAATCGGCTTCGTCGTTCACGTCGAGCAAGGGAATGACGTGGGCGTTCCCATTTCCGATATGACCGAAAATTGCGACTGGCACATGCTGCCCGGCAAAGAACTCTTCCAGATACCGGATCAGTTCACTGATCCGTTCAGCCGGCACCACCACGTCGTCGACGAAGTTAATCGGTTTCTTCCGGGGATCGAATCGATACAGCGTGGGGTAGAGCGCCTTGCGGGCCTTCCACAATTGCTCTCGTTGCTCAGGATCGAAGGCGATCACGGGATCGGACGTGAGGCGATAGCGGCGGCAGATCTCGGTCATGCGCTCGGCCTGCGCGCGGAGATCGGTCCCTGCCACGTCAGCATCTAACTCCACCAGCAGGGTGGCAGCCGCATCTGCCGGGATGCCATGCTTCGCCCGTCCGATCAAATTGAGTGTGTTGGCATCCATCACTTCCAACGCGCTCGGGCTCAGTTCCAGCAGCTTTGGGACCGCATCGCCCACGTCTTCCAATCGGTGAAAATGGATCAGCGCCGTGAGGGTCGCGCGGGGCTTCTCGACCAGCTTAATGGTGGCTTCACTGAACAGACCAAGCGTGCCTTCGCTGCCGACAAATAGCTTGGGAAGATCGAAGCGGCCTTGTGCCATCGCATCGACGAGACCGAAGAGGTTGTAGCCACAACTGTTCTTGCTGACCGTCGGACGTTTCTGCGCAATCAGCGTGGCATGGTCTTGCAGCAGCGATCGCAAATCACGAAGTGGCTTATGAGCTTTCAGCAGATCGGCGCAGATCGGATCGTCGAGCCCATAAGACTTCGCATCCAACCACTCGCCTGATTGCAGACAGATACGGAGTGCCGCCACATTATCTTTGACAGCGCCGTACCGCAGCGTGTGGGGACCGGATGAATTATTCGCCAACATCCCGCCAAGCTTACACATGTCGCCGCTGGACGGATCGGGGCCGAACAATAATCCATGCCGCCCTAGTTGTTTATTCAACTCAGCCAGAACGATTCCCGGTTGCACCCGGGCCCAGCGCTCTTCGCAATTTAACTCCAGCACCCGATTCAGGCGTGAGACGTCCAGAATGATCCCGGCTCCGATCGCCGAGCCGGTCAGATTCGTCCCAGCAGCACGCGGCGTCAGAGGGATGCTCCGCTCTACGGCGTAACGCACCGTTGCGGCGATATCCTCCTCTGACTCCACCAGCACGACAGCCTTCGGCGTCATGCGATAGATGCTCGCATCCACCGCATAGGCAGTGAGCGTCGAATAGTCGTCCTTGACCTTATCGACACCTATGGCAGCACGGAGGTCCGAAGCGATCGCGCGGGAACGTTCAGGCAGAATGAGAGTTGGTGCGGTCATAATTGAGTGGGTCGCTCATTCTAGATGGACTCGTGAGGCCAGTACAAGGCCGAGGCAACCCCAGTCTGTCTGGTCTTTCTGGTTGGTCTGGTCTATCTGGTCAGTTTCGTTCAACCAAACGCACGAGATGGACCGAACAGACCAGATAGACTGGCAGACTTTTTCAACACCCTGCTAAGATGCGATTCACCTATAGGAGCCAGCCCCTGTGACCGACCGACGCCCCACCCTTTATCTTTCACGTCTTCTCCCCGATCCCGTCATGGCCATCGTGCGGGAGCGGTTCCAGATGGTGCAGGAGCCAGTCGATGCATTACCAACTCCATCGGCGCTGCGTGAGGGACTCTGCCAGGCCGATGCTGCGATCGTGACCCTGGGCGATCACATCGACGCCGAAACCATTCATGCAGCCACTCGGCTCAAAATTCTGGCGAACTATGCCGTCGGGTACAACAACATCGATCTTGCTGCCGCTCAAGCGCGTGGTCTGATCGTCACGAATACTCCGGACGTCTTGACGGATGCCACAGCAGACCTGACCTGGGCATTGATCCTGGCGACGGCGCGCCGCATCGTCGAAGGCGATTCCCTCGTTCGATCTGGTCAATGGACTGGGTGGAGCCCCACGCAACTCATGGGAGCGGAAATCTCAGGCAAGATACTGGGGATTATCGGCATGGGACGGATCGGGCAATCGGTGGCTCAACGCGCGGTAGGGTTTCGCATGCCAGTGCGCTACCACTCACGTCAACCTAATGCCGCCACCTCATTCCCCCGTGAGTGGGAACATCGGTCATTACACGATCTACTTGGGGAAGCCGACGTGGTAACAATCCATCTTCCTCTCACACCGGCCACCCACCATTTGATCAGCGCGCGTGAATTGGCATGGATGAAACCCACCGCTTTCATCATCAATACGGCTCGAGGCCCGATCGTTGATGAAGGAGCATTGGTCAACGGCCTCAAGATTGGAATTATCGCGGGTGCGGGGCTCGACGTCTATGAACAGGAACCGGCCCTCCACTCAGCGCTGGCACAGCTGAAACAGGTGGTGCTGCTCCCCCACCTGGGCTCCGCCACGCTGCATGCGAGGGTTCAGATGGGACTGGTCTGTTTGAAGAATATTCAAGCTGTACTGGAAGGACGTTCCGCGCCAAACCTAGTTACCTAGCCCGGTTTATTTGGTTTGTCTGGTTCATTTGGTTCATCTGGTTAGTTTCGTTCAACCAAAGAAACTAAACAAACCAAACAAACTAAATAAACCAACTAGCTGCTAGTTTCCGTAACGAAGCGTGGAGGCGGACCCAGAGGAGGCTCTTTGTATGCGAGTCAATTCGAGCCGTTGCGGTACGTCATGGAAGGTCGGAATCGATTCATAAATTTCAGCAGCCCGACTCCACTGTTCTTGGGCTTCGTAGAGTAGGCCGAGCTCATAGCGAATGGCTTGCGCCTTGGTCCCGTGGCACTTCGGATCTTTCAGCAACAGTTCGAGCTGTGCGCTCGCCGACTGGCCTTTCCCCTGTTCCTTCAAACAAATCGCCGTCATGAGACAAGAGTCCAGAAAAAAGTCCGGGCCCTTCATCGAAAGACCAAATTCTTCCTTCGCTTCATCCAGCAGTCCCATGTTCTTGTAAGCCACTCCCAGCATGTAGTGAGTCTCCGGGTTAACCTCGTCCACAAGTGGAGTAGGAACCGACGTCTTGACGGCAGGAATCGGCACTGTGGGTTTTGGCGAAAATACACCGGCCCATTTGGCAATCAACGGGCTAGCCGGAGCGAGTCCTTTGACTTTTGCATAGAGACTTGCCGGTTGAGCCGGGCTTGCATCGTTTGGATGAGCCAGGAGCAATTCAAGGGCACGGGAATATTGCAAGGCTGCGCCGGCGGTATCGCCCTTGGCTTCGAGCAGAGAGCCGAACAATTCTCGAGCCTCTGCATGATCAGGCTGCGTCATAACCAAGCGACTGAGCCATTCTTCCGCCTCAGCTTGCTGACCGGCCTTCAGATAGACCTGGAACTGCTCGCGCGTCGAGAGGACAGGTGGAGCGGAAACGACTGGGTCCGCCGCCTTCAATGGTGGCACCCATAGCTGGTCCGGCTCAGGATTAGACCACGAGAACTCACTGCTTCGCGTGTTCGGTTTGGGTTCTGTAAACACAGACGATGGCTCGCCGACTGAAATTTCCCTATCTTCTTCTAGCGGGGTGACCTTGGGGGCCAACAGCCAGGGATCGTCCGGTTCCGATCCAGTCCATAAAACATTTGGCTCACTCTGCGGCACCGAAGGGGCCGTCCCTGCCGAAGTCTGAGGCTCCGTCGGCGCGGGCGATTCAACGGAGATCTCGCCCCTCATCAGCGCAGAGAGCTTCGCGACAATGGGATTGTCCGGAGCAAGCGACTTGACCTTCTCAAATATTTCTTCGTGAAGAGTGGGCATGCCTGGCTCTGGATGTTGGAGTAGCAGCTCAATCGCTTTCCCATACTGAAGCACAGCGTTGACGACGTCACCTTTCTCTTCGTAGAGCTCTCCATACAGTTCAATGATTGCAATCGACAGCGGTTCGACCGCTAAGACTTCGGTGATCAGCGATTCTGCCTTCACATAATCTTGTGCCCGTAAGGCCGCCCCTGCGAGATAGCGATATTCGCCGAGCGCCACCTGCAGGTCTCCGCGATGCAAATGCAACTTGGCCAGTAATTGACAGACCTCCGGATTGCCCGGCTCTTTGGTCAGCAACTGATTGAGAATCGCCTCGGCTCCGGTAAATTGTTTGTCTTCGATGCGACGCGTGGCTTCCAACAACAGACTGGGTGGCTCGACATTCTTGGCCGGGCCTTTTGCAGAACGCGGTTCCACCTTTGGGGCAGCACTATGATTTCCACCGGTCTTTTTGATTTGTTCGATGAATTGGGCAGCCTCACTATTGGCAGGGTCAATTTTCAAGACCGCTTGATACGCATCCTTTGCCTCAGCATAGCGCTGTTGTGCCGACCGCTCACGCCCTAGCTGTAAATAGACGGTCGTGGCTTCGCCCTGCATGTTTTCTTGCAGGCACAACTCCGCCACCCGCTGCTGGGCGTCCAGATTCAAAGGATCCTGGCTGACAATCTTCTTGTAGATCTCCAGCGCTGCTTTGCTTTTTCCCGCTTTGATGTAGTGTTTACCGAGGGTGAGATAATCTTGAACTGCGCTACTCAGCAGACCACGTTCAACATTGAGATCTCCCAGATGCCGGAATACCTCATATTGTGAAGGATCGAGCTTTAAAACTTTCTTGTACGTAGCGATTGCCTTGAGGGTGGCCCCTTCGGCACGAAAGGCATGGGCCGATTGGATAAACGCCGTCACGGCATCGTTCGTGGCGTTACGTTTGAGATGTAACTCCCCAATTGAATTGAAGATGCTCCCATCGCCCGGCGACTCGGTCGAGAGCTTCTTCCATTCCGCAATGGCGGCGTCGAATTGACCCCGCGACGCAAAGAGCTGCGCGTTTTTCAAAACACTGCTGCGGTCGATCGGCAAGTCAGACCTCCCTAACCCGTATTATTTATGAAGCTTCTGCTGCAAGCGCGGATGCTCAGGCGAGAGGTACGGGGCTAGAGGCTAGAGGTAACCAGAAGGAATGTCTTCTCTCTCGCCTCGTGCCTCTCGCCTGGCTTCCAAGCGCTTTAGCGACGAACCTTCATGAATAATGCGGGCTAACAGAAGAAACGCTAACAGTGTCGATGGATGTTGTCAATGAAATGGAGCATTTAGGTGGCATGCTGCGCAGAAACACGAAGGCCTTCCTAGAGAAAATCGGCAGGCCTCCCTGTGACACAATGGGGGAAAATGAACAGGTTAAGACTCGGCGATGGCCGCCTTCAAGACATTCGAAGCCTGAGGCCCCTTTGCCCCTTGCACGACTTCAAACTCGACGTTTTCTCCTTCTTTCAAGCTCTTGAATCCTTCTCCTTGCAGCGCAGAATAATGTACGAAGACATCATCTCCGCTCTCAAGACGAATGAACCCAAATCCCTTGCGATCGTTGAACCACTTGACCGTACCTTTCGTCTTCACAGAAACCCCCTTTCCTCAACAGCCACGCCTAGTTACGTGACTGGTTCCGGAACCAAGCTAGCGGCGCATGGAATGAAAAGAACACAACAGGAAAAAGAGCAGGTTGGAACGACGGGTTCATTGGAAAGACAAAATCGACCACAAAGCCCATCTCAGTTTACACGCGAGCAGCATGTACCATGGCATTTCAAATATTGTCAAGCCATTCTTTGGCCAAAGGCGTGCCAAGAATGCGATGGAAGTGAGGTAGACAACCCTCGCCCGCTCGCCTATATATACTGTGATACTAAGCGAGGAGCCTGATTCTTCCAATGTTTCTACGAACGCTGCTGGATCGCTACATCTTCACCGAACTCCTGTCTCCCTTTAGTGTCAGCCTCGGAGCACTCTGTTTCGTGATGCTCACGCGCGAACTCTTACGTTTGGTGGAACTGCTGGTCTCCAAGGGCGTCGGTATCCTGGCGGTCTTGGAAGTCTTTGCCCATCTGATGCCGTCGTTTCTTGTATTGACCCTCCCGATCGCCGGAATCATTGCCTCGATCACCGCCTTCGGACGGTTGTCTTTCGATAAAGAATTGGTGGCGATGCAGACTGCGGGCCTGAGCCTCATGCGGCTGGCTCGCCCTGTGCTGCTCTTTGCCTTACTTGTGTTCGGGTTGACCCTATGGTTGGCACAGTGGGGGCAACCCTGGAGTTCCGTCAACCTCAAAAAAGTGGCGCTGAATCTTCTGCGGGATCAGCTGGTGCTGGCGCTGGAGCGGGGAACGTTCAACGAGCCCATCCCTAAGATGATGATCTACGTGCCGGACGGGAGTCCCGGACAGGCCTCGACCGGTATCTTTGTCTCCGACGAGCGGAATGCAGACGATCCCCGCATCATCGTGGCCCAACAGTTCGAGGTGATGATGGATCCCGCGACCGATCAAGTCGCCTTACGTTTGCAAAACGGGGTCATTCATAGCAAGCCAACTCAGACCGATCAATACGAGCACGCTTCCTTCGCCAGTTACGATCTCAAGCTCTCACTCAAGCAAAGCGGTTATACAGCCTCCGAGGATCGTCCGTCGTACGACACCATTATCTCGCAGCTCACGCAATCCCAATGGCAAGATCCATCGGCGCTCCGGCGATTGATGGAGTACTACAAAGATCTGGCCTTTCCCACCGCCTCGCTCGTGCTCTGTCTCTTAGGCGTCCCCGTCGGCATCGCCTCGAAACGATCCGGCCGAGTCGGTGGATTTGCGGTCGGCGTGTTCGTCATCATCGTCTACTACATGCTGAACGTCGGGTGTGAATTCCTGGTCACGACGGCAAGACTGCCTCCCTTTGCCGGGGCCTGGATCCCGAACGGCCTGTTTGCTCTTGCCACAATCGTGTGGTTTTACATAATGAGCCGCCGGTAGTCCCATGACCATTCTCTTTCGCTATCTCTTTCGCGAGTACGCAAAAATCTTCATGATGTGTTTCAGCGGGCTGATGACGGTGTACCTCGTCATCGACTTCTTTGAGAAAGTACGCCGTTTCTTGCGCTACGACGCCGACTGGCTCGATGTCCTGACCTATTTCATACTCAAGGTTCCTGCAATATCTTTCCAAATCGCGCCGCTGGCCATCCTGATGGCAACATTGCTGACGTTTGGATTGCTCTCCCGCGGCCATGAAATCACAGCCATGCGCAGTTGCGGTGTCAGCTTACTCCGGGTCACCTCCCCCTTTATTGTCTTTGCAACAGGGATTTCTCTCGTGCTCTTGCTCTTCAGTTCGACCGTCATCCCCTGGGCCGCAAACAAGTCCGAAGAGATTAGGACCACCCGCATCGAGAAAAAACCGCCTGCCGCCGCCGTGAGGCTCAGTCAACCCTGGACAAGAGTAGGAGCCGACAGTCTCATGCATGTCACGAGCGTCTCCGTTGGCGGAGAACTCCTAAGTGGCGTGCGGCTCTTTCAGTTCGATCGCGATTTCCAACTGACCGGCATGACTGAAGCCGCCGAAGCCCGCTATGGGGACTCCACATGGACGCTATTCCAGGGGCAGCACCGGCGATTTTCCCCCGATGGAACCGTTTCGACCGCCGTATTCGACCGCCAAGCCAGTGGGCTCACCCTTATTCCAGATGACTTCACCACATGGCTCGCCGGCGATTCCGAGCTGATGACGTTCCATGACATCCGGGCCTATTCCAGACGCAGGCACCAGGAAGGCGCACAAGCCTCACGGCTCAAGACAGACTATTACGGTCGGATCGCTTTCCCCTTTGTCACCGTAGTCATGGTCCTGGTCGGCATTGCACTGAGTCTTCGCCGAAGCGGGACCAGAGGGAGCGGCATGGCGATGGGCATTGGGCAAGCGCTCGCCGTCGGCTTCTGTTTTTGGACAATGCACTCCATCGCGATCGCGCTCGGCCGTGGTGGGGCCTTAACGCCTCTGATCGCCGGCTGGATGGGGAATATTCTCTTCTTGAGTTTCGGCCTCTATCTGATGTTTAAGGTGCGGTACTGACAGGGTCTGTCTGGTCTATCTTGTCTGTCCGGTCTATCTGGTCGAAGTCCTTACTAGCCGTCTGATCTCCGGGCCAAGACTCATCGAACAGGCCAGATAGACCGAATAGACCAGACAGACGAGATAGACCCGCCTCGCGGCTGGTTGACTCACCCAGGCGCTTCCGGTAAGTAGAGTCACGGGCGTTACCAAAGGATCGTAAGAAGATGCGGGCACGTGTCGTCGTCACAGGGCTGGGGGTTGTCTCTCCGATCGGTATCGGAGTCAGCGATTTTTGGAAAGCCGCCCTCGCCGGCCAATCCGGCATCTCGGCCATTA
>JANOOS010000125.1:0-2382 GCA_031421455.1 Nitrospira sp. | reverse complement strand
ATTCGTGACCACCGCTTTTTCGAAACTGTCCTTCTCTTTCCCCATCAGGCATCAGACTTTCATGTCCAAATGTAGATCGCTGTCAGCCCTTCACTCAGAACACCCGGTAGGACGAGGAAAAACTATCTGGGTCCGTGGGTCTGGAAAAACCCTCTCTGTCTGGTCCATCTAGTCAATCTCGTGCAACCAAACAAACCAGACAGACCGAATAGACCAAATGAACGAGACCGGGAGCTGGCTACTGATTGCCAGCGCAGTTTTTGCTATGATACCGCCATGCGAGGAATCAGCTCCATCGACTCTCTCTCTAGCATCCTCGAGGGGCTGGCTCGTCGCCTGGGTCTTGAATCCAAGTTGCTCGAAAACCGCATGCGCCGGGACTGGGGCTCCATCGTCGGGGAACCCATCGCTTCGAATACCTGGCCCGACCAGATTCGCTATAACAAGCTCTACCTTCTGGTCCGCAACAGCGTCTGGCTGCACCAACTCACGTTCCTCAAGCCGACGCTTATTCAGAAACTCAACCAGGTAGCTGGCGGGGAATTCGTCACCGAGATTGCGTTGCGCGTGGGAGAGGTCCCCGCTCGTGCAGCAGCCTCTGCCGCGACACCTCTACTCGATGGCGACGTCGCTCTCTCCGAGATCGAACTGGCCGAGGTGTCAGCCCATGTCTCAGCGATACAAGACCCTGGGCTCCGTCTGCTGTTTACATCGGTGATATCGAGAAATCTTCGTACTCTAACTCCGCCGGGACAGGATCCGTCACGAGCCCCTTGAAGAGAATGCTCGTGGCATCGGAGGCCACATCGGTCTTGGGCATGGGACCGAGACCTCCTTCTTCTTCCTGATCCTGCAGTCGATAGTACCCCCGCATCGCCTTCTCATATTTTCTGATCACTTCGGCGTCTCCGGCCAAATATTTATTCAGCATCTCGGGCTCAGTCCATCCGTAATCATCGAACACATACACCACGATCTTCCTGTACCAACCGCCCGGATCGCCCGGCGTCGTCGGTTGAACCTTCATCTTGGCAAAATGGTGTGTCAGACGACCGACCTTGCGAAAACGCTTCACCAAGGTTTCAATCCCTTCGTTGGTCGTATCATGAGGCACGTGCATTGCCACGATGTGGCCGACTTGAGAACCGACACTATAGGGGGGAATCGATCGATCTGGACGACTGAGGTACATCCCGCCCCAGATCATGGCAAAGGACATGACAAGCACACCGAGAGCCAATTTGACGACTGTATCCAGGCGCTTCTTCGGCTTGGATTTGGGAAGGGACGTTGGAGAAGGATCCTGCTCTTGCATGGAAGGCGTACAATATCGCGTGTGGCCGTTACCCGCCGCCTTCCTCAGGAAGCACTTCGGCGCTTTCCGCCAACCGCGCGACAGCCACGACTCGATCGTCCGCTCCATCGAGATCGAGGATCCGAACCCCCTGGGTGTTCCGGCCGATCTCACGGAACCCATCCACCTTGCATCGAAGCACCTTGCCTTGAGCCGCCATCAGCATGATCTCATCCCCGTCTCGGACTTGAAGAAACCCGATGGCGAGTCCGTTGCGCTCATTGGTCTTCACGCTGATGATGCCCTTTCCCCCTCGTCCCTGGACGCGATATTCGCTTACCGGCGTGCGCTTTCCGTAGCCGCCCTCCGTGACCGTGAGGATCTGGGTGGTGGAGTCGGGGGTAATGGTTTCCATGCCGATGACTTCGTTGCCTTCCTCAAGCGTAATACCGCGTACCCCGTGCGCCGTGCGCCCCATCGGGCGGACGCCGTCTTCCTTGAAGAGAATCGTGATCCCCTTCTTCGTACCCAAGAGGATTTCCCGCTGGCCATCGGTGAGCTGCACGCCGATGAGACGATCCCCTTTATCCAACGACAGCGCAATGATACCGCCCTGGCGGGGATTGCCGTAGGCTGAGAGTTCGGTCTTCTTGATGATGCCCTGCGCAGTCGCCATCACGATGAACCGGTCTTCGCGGAACTCTTTAACCGGCACAGTCGCGGTGACTTTCTCTTCGCCGGACAGCGCCAGCAGATTCACGAGCGCTTTGCCCTTAGCAGCCCGGCCGGCTTCCGGAATCTCATGAACCTTCAGCCAATACACCTTCCCGGCATCCGTGAAGAACAGGAGCGACTCGTGCGTGGTCGCGGTAAACAGGGTCACGACAAAATCCTCGTCTTTGACCCCCATCCCGATCTTACCCTTGCCACCGCGCCGCTGCGCCCGATACAGGGTGACCGGGTTACGCTTGATGTAGCCGGCATGCGAGATCGTCACGACCACTTCTTCGTTTGCGATCATGTCTTCCAGGGTGATCTCCGCTTCTTCTTTCACGATCTGCGTGCGGCGGTCGTCCTTGTAGGCCTCG
>JANOOS010000124.1:0-4413 GCA_031421455.1 Nitrospira sp. | reverse complement strand
TCCCGGCCGATTTCTTCCAATGTCTTGGCCTCACTCCCATCGAGCCCAAACCGAGACATAATAACAGTTTGCTCCTTCTCAGGCAACTCCTGCACCCACTCCATCATCTCCGCCCGACGCATCACTCCCTCGGTCGTATCGGCAGGCGAGATACATGAAGGATCCTCGATCACATCGCGCAAGAATGTATCGCCACCTTCATTGATCGGACTGTCCAATGAACAGGTCGTGCGGACCACTTGCTTGAGATCCAACACCTCTTCGTCCGTCGTTTTCATCCGTGACGCGACTTCAGACGCAGTGGGCTCTCGGCCGAGCTCCTGGACAAGCCGTTCCACTTTACCGAGATAACGATTCAGCCGCTCCACCACATGCACCGGCAACCGCACGAGCTTTCCCTGATTGATAATCGCTCGTTCGATGTACTGCCTGATCCACCAGGACGCATAGGTGCTGAAGCGAAACCCGCGCTTGTAGTTGAATTTTTCGACGGCCTTGATCAGCCCAAGATTGCCCTCTTCGATGACATCGGAGAAGGGGAATCCGCGATGCATATATCGTTTACCGATACTGATCACCAGACGGAGATTCGATTCGATCATCTGTTGGCGCGCCTGCTCATCTCCCGCCATGACCCGCTTGCCCAACTGCTGTTCTTGCTTAAACGTCAGCAGGGTTGAGTGACGGATCTCGCGCAAGTAGCACTTGAGGGTATCTAATCCTTCGGAGCGGCGACTCGAGGTGTCTTCGCTGGCGTGAGATTCCTCCGTTCTCGACGACATGGCCGTATCCTCATCGTCATGGTCGACGACGTGTCGGCGCGCTTCGCCCAGATCGTGCAACTCCTCGCCTCCTCGTGCCATACGTTCCGTCGCTCCTAGCAGGGTGCTCAAAAAGTCCGCCAGCTTCGTTCTCGCGTCGCTCAGAGTCTCAACGTACCGAAGCGTACGCCTCGCCTCTTCGCTCGCTGCGGCCTTGCTGGGCGGCCTTTTTGAGCATCCTGCAAACCGGTTCGCTCAATACCAGATTCGAAAGTCTGAAAATCGCCCTGTGGCCGGATTCCATTCCACTTCAACGGCCGCCACTCGCGATGCCGGCGGCCCAATCTTTAGGTCATCGATCAGGATCAAAATCTGGTCTTTGGGGCCTTCAACTTCTAGTTCGACTCGGCCATCATCGAGATTCCTGACGCCTCCGCAGAGCCCTCGTTGCGATGCAACGCGAGCCGCATACGCTCGATACCCGACTCCCTGGACCTTTCCCCTCACCAATAATTTTGCTCGAAGAACTGGAGGCTCAATCGGTTTGGCCATAGACTCAAACAGACCGTATGGTCTATCCAACGAACGGATACTCTCACACCTCAGCTGAGGCGTCACGCGTTTTGCGATTCCACGCGCGGGACTTTCGCACAACAGTTCTGAAAAGCCAAATGGAAATGCTGGAGGGGGTTATTAGGCTTTGGAGCGAGCAAACTCTGTTTGGTATTGAAAGGAAAGACACTGAGGGGTTTATCCGCCCGCACAGATTCGATAAAACAAAAATGAGCGGGCGGCACGAGCAAGCTGGGATTAGAGAGTAACAAGATCTGGAGGGATTTATCCCGTCGCCTCAATACAAGAATAGGCTCCGGGTCGAGCAAGCTCTGTTTGGTCGGGGCGAGAGGATTTGAACCTCCGACCCCTGCGTCCCGAACGCAGTGCGCTACCGGGCTGCGCTACGCCCCGACAAAATCAACAGAGCCACGAAGCGAGAGGGGATTGTCTTACATCGGAGGGTCGAAAGGCAAGCTATGGGCATCGGCCACCGCTCGACAGGTAATCTTGCCGCCGGACAGGTTCACCCCTTTTGCCAGTCCCGCGTCTGCCCGCACGGCTTCTTCCACCCCTTGCGATGCCAGACGCAGCAGATACGGAAGCGTGGCATTCGTCAGCGCGGCAGTCGACGTACGAGGAACAATCCCCGGCATATTGGACACACAATAATGGAGCACCCCGTCCACCACATAGACCGGGTCCGAATGGGTCGTGGGTTTCGTGGTCTCGAAACAGCCGCCTTGATCGACCGCGACATCCACCACCACGGCCCCCGGCTTCATGCGCGCTACCAATTCACGCGAGACTAGCTTGGGTGCTTGAGACCCAGGGACGAGGACTGCCCCGATCACAAGATCTGCGGCCATCACTGATTCGTCAATTGCCGCTTGGGTGGAGGCACGCGTCACAATTCGGCCACGATACAATTCATCGAGCGCCCGGAGCCGTTCAAGATCGAGATTGATTACCGTCACCTGCGCACCCATCCCGACAGCAATCCGAGCTGCCGCGCTTCCCACCACCCCAGCCCCAAGCACCACCACCTTTCCCGGTTTCACGCCAGGCACACCGGCCAAGAGAATCCCGCGCCCTCCTTGCGTCTTTTCCAGATAGCGCGCGCCGATCTGTACCGACATCCGCCCCGCAATTTCGCTCATCGGCTTGAGCATCGGCAACGTGCCGTCCTTCGCCTCGACCGTCTCGTAGGCGATCGCCGTGATCCTGGTATCCAGGAGGGCCTTCGTGAGATCCGGCAAGGAAGCCAAATGCAGATAGGTAAACAGGATCTGGCCCGGATGGAAGAAACGGCATTCGGAAAGCAGCGGTTCCTTGACCTTCACGATGATTGTCGCTTGCTGAAACAGCTGCTCTTTTGATTCTGCCATGGTAGCGCCGGCGTTCCGGTAGTCTCCATCCGAGTATCCACTACCGATTCCGGCCGATGGTTCGATCAAGACATCATGGCCGGCCTGACGTAACGCCCGTACCCCATCGGGAGTGACACTGACACGATACTCATGATCCTTGATTTCTTTTGGAACCCCGACGATCATGGCCTCTCCCTTCTGGCGCGATCCATTCTGAACTTCTTCACGTGAGTTAAACACAATTATATACAATGGCTCTGAAAATGCACGAGATGACTCTCGAAGACATCACCACGATGTGGACAGTGCTTGCAAGCCTGGTGTAAGATTCGCCCGTTCGCCAGTGCATGATCGACCGAGGAGGCTCTATGGATTCCGTAGTTGGGTCTTGCAACGCTTGCGGTGCCACCGGCACCGCGCTCATGAAATTATCACTGGGGAAGGACTTTTTCGGTCGGACCTACGACCGGCTATCTCCCTCGACCGATCAAAGCCCTAAATGGTACTGCGACGGTTGCTCGATGCAGAAAAATCTCCAGCGAGATTTCCGAGACATCACTGCCGAGATCGATAAGCTGGAGGCTGGACAGACATCTCAACTGTCGACACCCGATGAGTTTCAGCGTGCCGCGTTGCGCCTGAGAGAAGTTGTCGCCCTGCTTGATGCAGCACAGCACCGCTCACCTCTGCTCGCGAGCGGCGACGTCACACGTGTACTCGAACGACTCAATACCGTTACTGTTCCAGCCTAAATTACGATCGATCATGTCTGGTTACAAACGCCACATCTTTGTCTGTACCAACCAGCGGAGCCCTGAGGACCCCCGTGGGAGCTGTTCCAACCTTGGATCTGAGGCACTCCATGCCCACTTCAAGCAGGAAGCGAAGCGGTTGGATCTGAAAGACGTCGTTCGCGCAAATAAGGCAGGGTGCCTCGATCATTGTGCTGAAGGGCCGAGTGTGGTGATCTATCCAGAAGGCGTGTGGTATCAAGTCAAATCTGAAGCCGATGTGACGGAAATCATGGAGCGCCATATCATCAAGGGCGAGGTCGTGACCCGTCTCATCATGCCCGATCACCCGGCCCCTAAAACACTCCCTCCGCTCACATCGTAGCGTTGCACCACAAGGATCGAGATGGCAGTCGAAGAAAAATGGAAAGCCAACCTGGAAAAGGTGGCCTTCATGAAGCAGTTTCCTGGATTACTCGGAAACTGGGAAGCCGTGGCAGATAAAACCATCCAGGCTGTCATCCCGCTCAAGGGGAAGCAAGGAACCGCTGTGCTGGTGTGCAGTGACGGTACCTTCACCATCGTGCCTCCGATGGCGCCTGAGCCGTACGAGTTAGGCGAGGCCTTGGCGGTGGCACGGACACTCCTTGAGCCGACACATCAGGCGGCCTACGTGGAGTATGATCGATTGGTCAAGAAGGATAAGGATGCCCTTAAGTCGGCCAGGGTCGATAAGATTCTTGGAGCGATTCAGAATAATCTTGAGCAGCATCCGGAATTGAAAGATCGCTTGAAGGAACTTGTGAAGGAGTGGAAGTGAGTGACAGCCTCCCCGATAGAAACATGTTCGACATCTTTTCCCAGGGTCTCTTTGAAGGAGTCAAACCCATGATGGTCATTCGCGATCACCTTGTCCGCCATCCCGACCGTTGCACCCATCAAGCCATCTGCGTTCCGATCTGTCCGACCGGGGCTTGGCTTTCCACCCCACCCTACAAG
>JANOOS010000123.1:0-1957 GCA_031421455.1 Nitrospira sp. | reverse complement strand
ATCAATCCCAGCCACAGAGCAGACAACCAGGGGGTGAGGACCGGCACGGGGATGATCCGCGGCGTTAGCCCGCGTTGCCGCCCGTATGCACGCATCATGTCTGCGTAGGATACTTGGTCCGCACCGCCGAGCTCGTACATGCGGTATTTGGAGGTGGGAATCCGAAGCGCTTCCACCAGGTAGTCCAGCAAGTCGTCGATTCCGATTGGCTGCGTTTTTCCCTTGCACCATCTCGGTGTGAACATGACCGGCAGGCGCTCCACCAACGCGCGAATCAGCTCAAACGAGGCGCTGCCTGAACCAATCACGGCCGCCGCGCGAAACTCAACCACGGGCAGGCCCGATTGGCGCAAGATATCTCCGACCTCGTGCCGACTGCGCAGATGTGCCGAGAGCTCCTCTTCGTCGCTGCCCAAGCCTCCCAGATAGATGAGGCCCTTGACACCCGCTGCCTTAGCCGCCTCGCTAAAATTCCGCGCCGCCTGCCGGTCCGTCTCTTCAAAAGAGCCAGTCGAACTCATTGAGTGAACCATGTAGTAGGCCACGTCGACTCCGCGCAATGCAGAGTCGAGACTCACTCGATCGAGAACGTCACCCGCGGCCACTTCCGTCGATGGACCGACCTTCGGCTTGAGAACTTCTGGACGCCTGGCGAGGCAGCGCACGCGATACCCCTGATCCTCCAACGAACGCAGGAGGCGCCCGCCGACGTACCCGCTGGCGCCTGTGAGAAGAATGAGGGACTTCTCCGGAACTGCCGACGAGTTCGCTGTCGATTTGCCCGCCACCATGGTTTCAGACTCCTTCACGTCAAACCTCCCGACACGACTTGGGCCCCCGGAGGGGGGCGCGATGCCGCCCCCTCCCGTCACTCAACTATTTCTTCTTCATGCTCTTCTTGATCAGATCGCGTGTTGCCAGGTATTCCTTGTTCCCAGGATCCTCAGCCAATGCCTTCTCGATGGCGGCCATCGCCTCGGCGTTCTTCTCAATACCCATCGCGACTAATGCCTGAATGAACGCATCGCGGCCTGCTTGCATGGCTTCTTCTGACATCTGCGGCGCCGACTTTGCGCAACGGAACCCGAGGCCGACACCATAGGAGTTATTCTCCGGCTGATTCCAGAACCGATGACTCGTATGGAGGGAAGTTTCCGGCGCGAGCCAGGAACCGCCGCGCAGCACCCTAACTGCGCCTTGATTGGCAAAGTTGTAGCCCTTCTCGGCGCCAGGCGGATTCAGGGCAGGGCTCTCTTTATAGTATTTCAGGTCATACCAATCCTCGACCCATTCGAAGACGTTCCCTGCCATGTTATAGAGTCCGTAGCCACTCACGCCTTCGGGATAGGAATCGACGGGGGTCGTACGGCCAATGTTCTGGCCATAGTTGGCTTTCTTCTGGTCGAGTGTATGGCCCCAGGGATAATGGTTGTCGCCTTGCGGACCTTTGGCCGCACGCTCCCATTCCGCTTCCGTCGGAAGCCGCTTGCTTTCCCACTTACAGAATGCGCTCGCGTCAGTCCAACTCACACCGACCACCGGATGATTGGCTTTGCTGAGTCGAGGATCGTCCCAATAGGCCGGTGCCGGGTGACCAGTGGCCTTCATAAAATCTTTGAACCGTGCGTTCGACGCTTCAAACTTGTCGATCAGATAGGCATCCAGCACGACCTGGTGCTTAGCTTCATCTGAATGTTCGTTGCTCCCCATGGTGAACTCGCCCTTTGGGATCAGCACCATGTCCGCCGCAGTCGCGACGGAGATACCTCCTGCCATCAACAACACCCCTAATCCGACCTGAAGCACTCTGTAACTTCTCATAAGGCACCCCTCCCCTTGGTTTTGGAACACCAGGACTCCCCTGGCGCTGCATGCATGCTAGTCAATCGTTCCCTAAAACACAATTCAAATACTGTGCAGCTTTGCCGGATGAGCCTTCATCGGCTCTTGCCGGGCT
>JANOOS010000122.1:0-6501 GCA_031421455.1 Nitrospira sp. | reverse complement strand
TCGTGGCGAGTTGCAGAAGGGTCGTGCGCCCGGTGGCATCCCACAGACGTCCGGCAATCATCGGCGAGAGCCCATCCTGAATCGCAAGGGCGGTAGCCTGATCACGTTCGGATCCGATCAGCACGACCGCACTGGGTGAATTCTGCGCAAGCACTGTTGAAACCCATTCTATCCAGACCGAAACGGGAATCGATCGATCCGCGTCGCCGGCCCCTACCACCACCGCAATCCATTGCCCTGCCGATAGGCCGACCTCGGCCAGATCGCCGGGAAGATCGATCGAGGGAAGGAGCAAGACAGGCGGAGCTTGCGGAGGAGTGACTCCACACAGTCCACAGAAGGTATCGGAGAGATGGATGCGATTGGGGCCCCGCTCTTGTGCGACCTGGCGTAAATACGCTGCCCAGGGTGACAGCGCCTCGTGCAACGGCCCACGCAGGTTGGGGCCTTGAACCTCTGTTGCCAACAGAGTGGCTGCCAGGATTGCC
The DNA here is from genome assembly GCA_031421455.1 of Nitrospira sp. GTDB lineage: Bacteria > Nitrospirota > Nitrospiria > Nitrospirales > Nitrospiraceae > Palsa-1315. The sequence continues at coordinate 6,013 of JANOOS010000122.1, read as the reverse complement.
CGTGGGTGATGATTCAGCACGTAGGCCATCGTATAGGGCTCGCTCGTCAACTCGGCGAGGTACTGATCAATTTCACGCAACCATGACGACTGGAACTCTCCGTCAAAGGACTCGGCCCACCGATGCCATTGTGCCCCGTTCCACGGTACGACGCGCCCCACGTCCGGAAAGAGCCGGGCGATATCTGCCAGCGGAGCAGGACAGAGCAAATCGAGAGGCCCCTGCGGATCGCGAGACGTGAGCGAAGCGAAGGCCGGCAGGCTCTGGACCAGATCGCCCAGTCGGGCAAGTTGGATCAGCAGCCTGCGTTCCGTGGCTCCCTCATCATGCTGCATGATGCTGCGCCAAAACCGGCTCGCTCTCATCGATAGCCCTCGCCAACTCGCTGAGACCGTCAAAGGCCTGGTCCAGCAAACTGATCGAATCATGTTCGCGCTTGGCATCCGTCCAACGGTTGAGACGGAGGAACACGCCTGCCAGCGCAAACCGGAGACTGAGGTCTCCGGGATTTCTGGAGACGTACTGGCTGAGTACTGGTTCCAGCTGTTCCCACCGTTGAAGAACCGTACCGGCTCGCAGCAACCAGTGGAGCGTTTCCGCATCGTCAGGATGTTCGGTCGCCACAGCGAGAAATAGTTCCCAGGCGCCGGCTGAGTCTTCCAGCCCCATTGCTGCCATGCCAAGTCCTAATTTCGACTTGCGGGTATCCGCGCCATAGGCGGCTGCCAATTCGAATGATGTCTTGGCTTCGGCAAACCGATTGCGCTGCATCGCCAAGATGCCGGACAACAGCCACCCCTCTCCGTGCTTCGAATTATGACTCCGTAACTCGGCAAGACGGCATTCCGCCTCTTCAAGCTTGCCTTCTTCAAGGGCGTTCTTCGCCAAGGCGTAGTAGCCGTCCGCATCCGGTTGGATCGCCAATACGCGCTTCCAAAATAAGAGCGCGACGGTCGATACATCGATGAATTTGCACACTAAGGCTCCCCAACGAAGCACCCACACATCGTTCGGCCACTGATCGACAGCATTCAAAATCGTCTTGACCCGTGCAAAGTCTTGGCTCTGCGCGGCAGACTGAGTATCTGCCACAAGCTGCCACGCCGCTCGGTCGGCAACAGAGGCCAGCGGCTCAAGCTGATTGTAGAGCATGCCCTGCTCGGTACGGACATGGCATGCGAGCCCATCCGACAGGTATAACGAGTCTTCGTCCGGGATCCACCACTTGTGGAACCACCGCTCAAGCAACCGCCGCGCATTGTCTGTGTCGTGCGTTTTCCGTCCCGGCGTTTGGCTTTCCAGATGATAGACGACACTGTCTGGCCGATAGATAATATGCCAGCCTTGTTCACGAATTTTTAAACATAAATCAACATCTTCGAATCCATTCTTAAAGCCTTCATCAAACTGTCCGACCTGTTCAAACACCTCTCGCCGCACCAGCATGCAGGCTCCGGTAACGCATTGAAATTCACGCCTCCGATTGACCATAGGCGAGTCGGCCGGGAACCTCCGATAGATATGATAGGGCGTAAACACGATTCGGGAGAATGCCACGCCCGCATGTTGAATGGTGCCGTCTTCATACAACAGCTTGCTGCCGACCACCGCGACGTCAGGGTGACGCTCGACCTCATCCACCAGGGCATTCAACCAACCCTCAGTTGGTATGGTGTCGTTGTTCAGGAACAGGAGGAACTCCCCTCTTGCGGCTTTGGCTCCCTGGTTACAGGCGATGGCAAAGCCATGGTTCTCCGGATTACGGATGACCTGGACGTCTCCGCCCAACGAAGCAAGAAACTCTGCTGTGCCATCGGTTGAATGATTGTCCACGACGATGACTTCATATTCCGGCATCGTGGTGAGGGAAGCCAACGTGGTGAGGCATTGGCGAGTCAACTCGAGTTTGTTGAAGACTGGGATGATGATCGAGGCCTTGAACCGACGCGGCGACATCGTGCTTCCTGCGGTAGATGGGATGGACCCCACACCCCGGTCGACGGCTTCGCAGATGCCCCAGGCATAGGCGGACTGTAACATCGTCTGATAGATGGGATGGAGCACATGCTTGAGATAGGTTCGGTCGAACCGCTCTGTGCCGGATCGGATCAGCGCCAATTGCTCCAAATCAGGCTTTTCCAGCTCTTGAGCGACTCGAACGAGCCGTGCGATCTGAGTCTCCCCAAACGCGTTGCGGGATTTAAGCGCATCGTCAATCTTGAGATGGCTACGGCTCAACTCAGGATGTTTACGCGCCAGCACGACAGCCATGTGTCCGGCCTTGCGCTGCCGCTGGACGAATCCAGCCAGGGTGATCTCATGATGGTGGGAAGTCACCGCCATGGCATTGTAATGCAGCTGTAGCCCCTGCGCACTCAAGCGATATCCCAACTCCACATCGTCATAGGCGGGATAGGTAAAGTCCGGGTCGAAGAGGACGGCTTGCTTAAAGAGGAGATCCCGCTTCAATGACAGGTTGCTGGTGTAGAAGAGTCGAAAGTCAGCCTTTCCATCCCGCACTTCATGAAACGAAAACTGCTGGCCCCCTTCCGGCGAGACAATGAACTTCATGAACGGCGTGACAGTGATTTCGGGCGACCAATCGATGAAGCCCAGCATGGCATCCATTTCGCTTGGGTGACGTTCGTGGAACGTGGCATGGGCCTCAAGGAACGACGGCTCCGGAATCATATCGTCGCCGGTGATGAGGATTACGTTCCCTTGAGCCGCTTGAATCCCGAGATTGCGGGCCGCATTGGCGCCGGCATGTTTCGCCGCGAGGATGCGGAGACCGAATGCGGGGTTCAACTGCCCGACCATCGAGACCGTGTCGTCCGCAGATCCGTCATCCACGACAATCACTTCAAACTTCTCAGGCGCCAAGGTCTGGGACATCAAGGCGAGCAATGTCTTCCGTAAGATGGCACGCCGGTTATAGGTCGGGATGACAACCGACAAGGCGAACCGCGCAGGGGAAGGAGTCCTCATTGGAGCCGAAGCCACAGATGGCTGCTGTTTGACCGGCTGTGGCAGCCCCGGTGCCGGCGCCAGCGCGAGCACGTTCCGCAGTTGCGCAACTGGACCATCTAAACGATAGGCCCATCGCAACAGCCGTTCATAATGTTGCTGCGCCATCGCCTCCAAGGGCTGGGAATGGCCTCCGACTTGCCGCCTTTGTAGTAGCGCGAAGCCTTCGTCCAGGAACTGTTTGCCTGCCTCCATATCCGCCCTGGTGAGGTTGGGCGTATGCATGGGAATCTGGTGGCCGCCATAATCTTTCCATTGCTGTGAATCGATCCAGCCTTCGCGGAGGCCTTCCGTATGAAGGGGTGTGCCGGGATAGGGCGTAATAATCGTGACGCCGATCGTGTCCGGCTTGTATCGCTGAATCAGGTCGTAGGTGGCGACAAGGGATTCGCGGGTCTCTTGCGGGAGGCCGACGATGAGAAGGAAGTGAAGACGAATACCAAGCTGGAAGGTCTTTTCTCGCAGATGCGCCAGCATCGGGATGGTCAGCCCCTTTTTCCCTTCTCGGAGGTGCATGACCTGTTCGTCGCCCGTTTCCACTCCGACGAGCAGACCGACGCAGCCGGCTGCGCGCATCTTCTCCAGCAATATATCGCTGAGACAATCGACTCGCGTTTCGCAGACCCATTCGATCGGCCAACCAACAGCGATAATCAAATCGCAGAGCTTGGCAACCCGCTCCTGGTTGAGCGTGAAGGTCGCATCGCGAAAATAAATCTTGGTGATGCCCTGCCATTCGACGACCTCTTTCAACTCGGCAAAGATTCGCTCAGGAGTCTGCGATCGCCATTTAACCCCCTCAACCAACGGATACGGACAATAGTACCCGCAGGGATAGGGACAGCCCCGGCTGGTTTGTAATGTCGCGACAGGAGTGCCGAGTAAGGGATAGATGTAGCGCTCGTTGGGAAGAAGCTCGCGGGCGGGAATGGGCAGCTGATTGAGATCTTCGACCGGCGATCCCTCATCGAACCGGAACAATGGTCCTGTATCCGGCGCGCCTGCTTCAAGCCAGGCCGTGCCGGCTCTGCTTCGACCGTAGGCAATATCGGTGATCGTGAGGTCTGCTTCGCCATGGATCACCAGATCGGCGGCGCTTTTCTCTAGGAGTGCCTTCAACACCGCATGATCCCGCACCAGAGTCTTTCCGGCTATTCGCGCCTCCGGGTGTCGACGTCGAAGTTCCGCGAGGAACGCAGCATCCTGCTCCAAGGTCGGGAGCGAGACGGTTCCAACGATGAAGTCCCACTGGTGGCCTTCCAATCTGGCGTAGACTGCAGCTGCGTCCAACCCCAGCGGGTCGGCGTCGATCAAATCGACTGTTTCGCCTGTCTGATGCAAGGTGGCAGCCATGATGGCCAGGTCCAGGGGGGGCAGCAACATGTCCCCGCTGCCGTCGAAGCCGAGACCGCCCGCCATGCTGCGGCTGACGGGACGAACCGAAAGGGAAGGGCTGTTGATCAATGCGATACGCATGAGGTCTCCTGGGCTTTCGTGGGAAGCTGACCGAGCGCGATCAGCCGTTCTTCCGATCCACCGTCATACGCAAGCGCGATGGCCTTGGTCAGCCATTCGTAATCCGTGTCTTTCATCTTGGCTTCGTTCGGAGTCCGGTTGGATCCATTGAACGGGTCCACCATCGTCAACCCCTTCTTTTCCACTTCCTCCGCCATGCCGCTGCCTGGTGTCGGCGTAAAGTAGCTGCTGCTGAGATGGTCCGGCTTGATCTTCCACACCATACGGACGGTCTCCATCACTTCCGTTCTGGTCTCTGTCGGCGCGCCGAACATGATATTGGCCCAAACCTTAATGCCGTATTCTTTACAGATGGCAGCCGCCTTCAGGTTTTCCTCCACCGTGGTTTCTTTCTCGAACAGATCGAGAATGCGTTGGCTGCCGCTTTCGAACCCGATCATGGCCCATGCCAGTCCGGACTCGGCCATCTGCTTGACGACGTCCGGATACCGGCACATCAGATCCGCGCGCATCTGACAGATGTAGGGCTCCGTGAAGCCCGCAGCCTTATACTGGACACAGAATTCACGGCTCCAGCGGTGATTGATGAAAAACAGATCGTCGTGCGCCATCCAACTCTTGAACTTGAACCGTTCTTGCAGATATTTAAGCTCACCGATGACGTTTTCCTGGCTCCGCATCTTGACCCGGTTACCGAACACGGCCCGCTCGGCCGGCTGGCAAAAGTTGCATTTGAACGGACAACCTCGCCCGGCATTGGTCGTCACAAACGGTGTCGGCATACCAGGCACCATCGGCGTGGCCAACTCGCCGCTCATGTCGAAGAGGTCGCGATCCACCCAGGGAATCTCATCCAACACCGGACCTTCGCCGACGATGAGGCGGTCTGCTTGCTTCCCCGCCGCGAGTGAACCGAGCAATTTAACGAAGCTGATTTCACCCTCTTGCGTAATGATGTGGTCGATAAGCCGGTTCGCGGTCACTTGCTGAGTCTTGATCGTGGCATGGACACCGCCGAGCACGACGACGGCATCGTCCCGCTCTTCTTTGAGAATCCTGATCGCACGGACGACATCGGGATAGTGAAGACTCCATGAGGTGAAGGCCCAGACTTTCGTGGTTCGCCGACGGATCTCTTCGCGAAAATGGGTCCAGTCTCTCAACGTGCGGAGATCGATCAGATCGACCGTATGGCCGGCGGCCTTGGCCGCTGCGCTAAGTGATGCCAACCCATGGTCGATGAAATTGGCATCGATGGTCGGTTTCTTCCCGAAACTGTCGAACCCCGGCAGTGCAATCCCGGGGAAAATCATGGTTACATGCATGTCATGGCTCCCGGTTGTCGGCGCAATGCAGCCAGAAGAGCCGACAGCTGGCCGCTTGTGTCATACCACTTGAGAGTCGCGGCGAGCCCGCGAGACAGAGACCAGCGCGCGTAGGGGCCGATCTCTGCGCGAAGCCTGCTGTTGTCGTAGGAGCGGTGGCAGCGTTCCTGAGTGCCCATCAACAC
>JANOOS010000121.1:0-2586 GCA_031421455.1 Nitrospira sp. | reverse complement strand
CAGCTTCCCTTGCACCGCCAGGGAGGTGAGATCGGCGACAGGAGGAGTAAACTTCAACTGTCCATCTCCCTTCCCCTCGACCCCATGACAACGAATACAGATCGTCGAATAGATGACTCTGCCGCTCAGCACATCACGCTCCGGCTGGGACACGTTCAATTCTTTCAAACTTGCGCCTCCGGCAAACGCCAACAGCGCAACTCCGATCAGTACAGCTTTCATCGCAACGCCTCCTTAGCCCGCATGACTCAAGCGAGACTGGCAAGACTGGCGAGAAAAGCGAGACACATGTTCGAAGTTCCGGGTTCGAAGTTCCAAAAACCTCGAACTTCGGACCTCGAACCCTCATCCCTCGCGCTTGTCGCGCCCCCACCTGATTCTAATCTGCGGAAACACTTTGCGAGTAAGATGCCAGCCAAGCGTGACAGCGTACGCTGCCAAACCTTCGCACAAACAATATGTTAGGAGGGAAGATCCGAAGACGCCGCCGACAGATCGCTGCAAGTGGCGAGAAAGACCCCGATAAGAATCTAGTCACTGTCGCAAGACGCTACAGCCGTGAGAACGTCAACGGTCGTTCGTCGTCACGATTCAGGTAGATAGGCTGAAGGCTTTTAGCATTCAGTATTCAGCCTACACACCTGAGCAGCTATCATTCGGCAATCGCTCATCCTGCAACAATTGTGGGCTAGGAAAAGCTCCGCTTCCGAACGGTGCTCTCCTCTTCTTGTTCTCCCGCCCTCAGTCTTGCGGCATCCAGGCAATTAGTGTATATACGGTAATGTGTTTACGTGGGACATTCCACAGTCCATTGCCAACTTCGAGAAGCATGACGTTTCGTTTACAGGATGTTCAAAAAGGTCGTTCAGCGCGGCCGCAGCGAGAGAAGAGGCGAGGCGTACTCTGCGCCGTACGTTGAGCCTCTAATCGACGCGAGAACAAAGCTGGCGGGCTTTTTCAGCATCCTGCGTGCTTGTGGTGTATACGATACGGAGGGCAACACATGAAAAAGAAACGATCCGTATTATCAGTGCCAGGCAGGCGAGCCGCAAAGAACGTCAAGCATATGCCCGACTCGCAGATTGATTTTTCCGACATCCCGGAAGCTACAGACGCACAATTGAAGCGCATGCGTCGGGTCGGCAGACCAGTGAGCGGCATGGCGAAGCAGTTGATCGCCATTCGCCTCTCACCGCAGCTATTGAGCCAGCTCAGAAAGATGGCCGCTAAGCAAGGGAAGCCCTATCAGTCACTGATTCATGAGCTCTTAGAAAAGGCCGCCTCCAAAGCTGCGTAGGGCTCGTCTGTCTTGTTCGTGTGGTCTGTCTGGTCTCTTTGGTTCTTCTGGTTAGTTTTCCGATCTGGCCAACAAGACAGACCAGATAGACGAGACAGACCAGACAGACCCGAACCCACCAGCCTCGTCTCGCATCGAAGCTATGGTCGCTCTCGTACAAGCGTAAAGGGGCAAGGTCAAGCAACGACCCCGGTGCTCCTTCTGAGCTGTCGGGTTCAGAACCGAGGAGGCCCTAGTCGTCTTGAGCGAAGCGAGCGCAAAACAAAGTGTCTGAGTTGGAGAAAGGCTTGTGGGTCGATCCGCAGCCGATGCCGCCGTGGGGAGTGGCGGAAAGGGTTGAAGGTCATGGAGTAAGGGAGATAAGGCGGATGCCATCAACGGGTGAAACATTCAAGTGGATGCTTTGGTCGCATGACGGACATCACTTCTCCGTGTCTGATGAGTTCGTTGTCGTAGCCGAGGAGTTTCGTGTCAGTATGACGAGCAATATGCTTCAGCTATCTTCCGAAGCGGCTTCCGGTATGTGCTCTCCAGACTCGGCGAAAGCCTTGGCCGAGAAATACGTCGAGACTTTGGCAAAACATCTGGTAATGCCGCTCACTCTGATGGAAGAATCAGAATGGATGCTGCGAACGACACCTCCGTGCAGGCCGATGAGGGCGATCTCCGCCAATCGGGAAGACCTAAGCCGTGTCCGTGTCTCGAGTGCTGTCAGAGAAGCACGTACCGAGCTCCTCGCCTCGGCAGATGAGGCGCTTCGGCGATGCTACGACCTCATCCAAAATGCACATGAATGCATGAACACTCCCAATGATCAAGGTGCATACTTCGCCGTATACGAGGCGATGGAAGTACTAGGAGAGTACTTCGGCAATGAAGAGAAGGCAAAAGCTGTTCTTGGGAATATCTTCAAGAAGGCGAAGACCGCTGCAAACGCAAAGCGGCACCACCGGAAGAAAGGACAGCCGCAGCCTTCCGCTGTGGTTGTCGAAATGGCAACAGCGGTGATTCGAAAATACGAGCGGTACTTGCTTGACCGACCGTGAGTTATGGCCGCACTGATCGCCACCTTTCTGTCTTCTCCCCTTGAAGGCGGGCTACAGAGTCTCCCACTGCGCGCATCAAGCAATCCTAATCCATCTATATGATCCGTCCAAGCTCGCTCGTTCTCTCTTGGGGATGGGGGATGATTGATCTTCCGCTGCGAGCGTCCAAGGACCCCGACGCCAGATAGGTGGGACGTGCGAGACGGGCTACACGGGGGCTGAACTCAAATCTTGACTCACTCC
>JANOOS010000120.1:0-1809 GCA_031421455.1 Nitrospira sp. | reverse complement strand
CCTTTCGTCACGCCTTCCATCATGTCGGGATTGCCGGCCTTGCCGATGCCGACAATGCGACCGTCCCGGATGCCGATATCCGCCTTCACAATTCCCCACCAATCGACGATGATCGCATTCGTGATCACAAGGTCGAGCGCGCCCTTCGCGCGGGTAGCAGCCGGCGACTGGCCCATACCGTCGCGGATGACCTTGCCTCCGCCGAACTTGGCCTCTTCCCCTGGCACAGTCAGATCGCGCGTGATCTCGATCAGCAATTCCGTATCGGCCAGGCGAATGCGATCGCCTGCCGTCGGGCCGTAGAGATCGTTATATTGTCGCCGCGGAATCTTCATACGAAGCCCTTTCCGGAAGGTTGAGGTTAAGGCTGAGCTCGGAGAATGCTTTTTTGACCCAACCTCGACCTCAGCCTAAGCCTTAACCTTCCCAATGAACCCCTGCTCGCGGGCAGCAGTCATGGCCTTGGCTTTCACATTTGGATCGTCGAGACGACCGTTCGTCAGCCCATTAATCCCATAGGCCACACGATTGCCACCTACCGAGACCAGCGTCACCCGCTTGTCTTCTCCAGGCTCAAACCGCACCGCAGTTCCAGCCGGAACTTGCAACCGAAACCCATAGGCCTTCTCACGATCGAATCGCAATGCGCGATTCGCCTCGAAAAAATGACAATGAGACCCGACCTGAATCGGACGATCACCGGTATTGGCGACAATCAGCTCAACCGTCTGACGGCCCTTGAACGCAACAATATCGCCTTGACCGAGGATGACTTCACCGGGAATGACAGAGGCAGGCTGGAGCGAGCTTTTTATTGTGGCCTTCGCAGCAGCGGGTCGCTTGGTAGGCTTCGTTTTCGGTTTTGCTTTCTTGGCCATCATCACACCTAGCAATATGTTGACAAGCTACTCCATCGCTATAAAACTCGCGACCCCTCGATGTCGCAGACTTCTGTAAAGCCAGCTGCAGGCTGTTCAGAAAGGCTGTCCAGCAAGGCCGCAAGCGAGTCGAAACCGCAGGCGTACCCTCTGGGGTACGTTGAGGATTTCGATGAGCTGAGAACGCCGCTGGCGGCCTTTATCAACAGCCTGCTATCATCGAATCGGTTCGTGAACCGTGACTAACTTCGTCCCATCTGGGAATGTGCCCTCGACTTGCAATTCCGGGATCATGTCCGCTATGCCGGGCATGACATCTTTCTTCTTCAGCAGCGTGGCGCCATAACTCATTAGATCGGACACCGACCGTCCGTCTCGAATACCTTCCAAAATCGCGGCAGTAATAAACGCCACCGCTTCCGGATGATTCAGCTTCAACCCTCGCGCCTTGCGCTCCTTAGCCAAATTCCCCGCGACATAGATCAGAAGCTTCTCTTGTTCTCTCGGTGTCAGATGCATCGTGCAACCCCGTCAATCGTCATTGGTCATTCGTCAATCGAGAAAAGAAGGCACCTGCCCCCTCGCCTACACGTAGGGACAGAATAGTACCGAGGTGGTCAGGGTGACTTCAACTGCGCCCAAGAAGTCATCCCAACCACCCCGTCTTCTCCCTTCTCTTCTCTATCCCCTCAACGGAGCGGGAGAGTGGTATGCGCGGGATGGCTAGGTTGGGCTCTACTGCGCGCATGGAACGAGCACCGCTTCACCGTGCGCGTTCTGCGAGCAAGGAGTCCACCTAGCCGTCTCGCGCATACCACTACACCGTCAAATACTGCTTCACCTTTTCCGCGCTCAACACATCACTCTTGCCCGATAACACCACCGCCCCTTTGGCCATCACCACATATTTCTCCGCCAGGCGAGCGGCAAA
>JANOOS010000119.1:0-6581 GCA_031421455.1 Nitrospira sp. | reverse complement strand
AAGCAGGCGCGTTCATTCCTGGATGGGATCGGCGCGCATTTGAAAGAAGCTTGTGTCGGCCAGGTCTCAGAAGTTTTCGATGCTGAAGCACCTCACCGGCCGCGTGGCTGTTACGCCCAGGCTTGGTCAGTGGCCGAACCTCTGCGGGTCCTGATCGAAGATCTGGGCGTCGGTACCGATAGGCAGAAGGTCACAGTAAAACGTGTGGTTGTACGGCAGCGTAAGAAAGCGGCTCCTCAATCGACTCAGCAGAAGAAGGGCAAGCCGATGCAGCGAAGGCGAGGGAAAGACGCAACATGATCATCACAGTACTGGCTCATATCACGCCACCCTGCAAAGACGTTACCCACTTGGCGTCGCAAGCATTGGATCGACCCTTGTCTTGGTCGACGAGGTTCAATCTCCAACTCCATTATTGGATCTGCGAAGCCTGCGCTCGATACCGAGACCAATTGCGTACCCTACGCCAAGTCCTGCGCCGTCCACCCGAACAGGATCATACACACGCGATATCGTCACCCTCTCCTGCGACCAAAGTTCGCTTGACAGAAGCCTTCCGCGCTAAGCACGAATAGCCGCCACACTCCTCCATCTTCTGCAATGTATATAAGAGTCTACTTCCGTTGCTATGACACGGAACTTCTGAAGTTAGGTGGGGGAGAAGAAGGGGAGACCCTCATGGGGTCAGTTCCGACAATGTGCGGGCATCTAATTGCGCAGGTCGATCATTGGAGCGCGTCAGGAGGCGTTTTGAGCAGCTTGGCGAACCGAGTCTTGTCGATGCATTTCTCGTAGGCTTCTTCAGGCGAGATCCACTTCCAACTCAGGAGCTCCTGAATCGCATCGTCCAACGTCTGCATCCCGACGGCTTTTCCCGTCTGCATGGCGGATGGAATTTGGACCGTCTTGGCATCGCGAATGAGATTGCCGACAGCGGATGTACAGATTAAGATCTCCAGCGCCGCACAACGCCCTTTCCGGTCTATCCGCTTAAATAGGTTCTGTGCGACCACGACCCGCAGCGCCGTTGAGAGCGTGTTTCGGATTTGGGGTTGTTCCCCATGGGGGAAGACTTCCACGATCCGATCGACCGTCTTGGCCGCGTTTTCGGTGTGCAGCGTTCCAAAGACTAAGTGTCCTGTCGCTGCGGCCTCGATTGCCAGGGAGATCGTTTCGAGATCCCGCATTTCTCCGACGAGAATAATATCAGGATCTTCACGCAACGCCCCGCGTAACGCCGATGCGAAGGTCATCGTATGCAGTCCCACTTCTCGATGGTTCACGATGCAGCCTTGACTCTGGTGCACAAACTCGATCGGATCTTCGACCGTCAGAATGTGATCTTTTCGATGCTTATTGGCATGGTCGACCATAGCCGCCAAAGTCGTGGACTTGCCGCTCCCGGTCGGGCCCGTGACCAGGACCAGCCCCTTTTTCAACATGGCCGCCCGCGTCAGGATCGGCGGCAGTCCTAGCTCTTCAGCCGTCAGAATCTTACTGGGAATCTTCCTGAACACCGCACCGAGACCGTGTTTGTGGTTGAAGCAGTTACAACGAAACCTGGCCAGCCCTGGAATTTCATAGCCAAAGTCGACATCGCCTGTGGACTCAAATTGGTCTTTCTTCGACCCTGGCATGATTTCGTCCAGCAATGGGTGGAGCGTATCCTGGGTGAGAACAGCCTGCCCGGCAATCCGCTCCAACTCGCCATCGACCCGCAAGATGGGCGGCTGACCTGATATCAAGTGCAGATCGGACGCGTTGTGTTCCGCCATCATTCGAAAGAACTCGTCGATCTTGGCCATGCTCTTTCTCTCTTGTCTATATTGAGGATTCAGACACTATCTGTATGTTGGAGTATACGTATTTATGGGGAGATTACAAGGAAAACGACGATGCAGAAAACAAGCACGCCGCACCATTAGGGGGGGTGTCTGTTTCCTTGCACTTCAGCCTTCCCCTCCAAGGAGGAGTCGAGTTTTGCAGGCATCGTAGTACATTCCAATCAACAACATGATGGCTTCTCACGGGAGCTGCAGGCCGATGGCGAACGATGCCGCGTAGCCGTCAGCCACAGTCGTCGGAACCAGCATGAGTTGGTCACCCCCACGTCGGAAGATCCAATCGTGCTGGTTTCGTGCAGTGCGCGGCCCGTTCGCGGCATACGGGGTGGCAGTGTGGACGCGATCTGTCAGCCCATCGTCGAAGTACAATTGCGACGCGAACTCGAAGCTTCGCTTAGCTATAGGCGTGGTGCGAACCTTGAAATGGATATGCACTGTCCGGCCCGGATACCAGCCAGGGTACACAGTGACGAACCGGGCCTCCCCACGCGCGTCAGTGATCTGGTAGCCTCGTAAAAACTTCTGGCCGATGGTGTTGAACTCCGGATCCTGCACGTCCGAATAGACGCCCAGCGCATCGCAATGCCAGATGTCGACTTGTGCGCCTGCCAGCGGCTGACAGTCTCCCGCGTTGAGGCGCGATATCAGTAGCGTCAGAGCCAGTGGCGTGCCGGGCTTGACTCGCCCGTCGGTCGGGTCTGAGCGAATGTCGGAACGATTCAAGCGCTCGTCGACGAAATATGGCCCTTCCATTTGCTCAGGTCGGACCACACATGAAGGTCCAAGCGTGCCAGCATCGGCCCGCCTGGGGTTCAGACTGCCGGCCATCAGCCAGACCGCGCCAGTCACGCTCAGATATCGCAAAATTTCACGGCGGGAAAGGAGGCGCCCCGCAGGCCTGTTTTCAAGCGTCATGGGTATTCTCCATCTTCTGAGCATGCCAGCGTTCATTCGAAGTCGTCGTCCCCAAGTGTAACAACTGTGATCCGTAATTTCATCGTTGGATAAGAGATCCGCTCCAGCGCATGTAAGGCAGGTAGTTTTCAGAGGCTATGTTTTGGAGAGGAAGGTGTCAAGATTCAGAGATGGACTGCCGCGTCCGATGCGGGACATCCCCGCACAATCAGAACGCCTTCATCAGCGGGCGAAATAGCAATCCGGTGGTGGAGACGCGGAGTTCGATCGCGATGCGATCGCGTGTGGGAAAGAACGCTGCCGACCCATATTCCGCATCGACCACCGACTCCAGCCAGGCGTAACGACGCCGAAGCGCGAACAGGTCCACCAATTGATCGGTCGCCAGCGAGTAGACTGTGTGTGGCCTTCTGCGTTCATCTTCGATCAGATGATAGCGTCCGGCAATACGATCCAGCTCATACGCCGTGTGCAAGCCGAATAGATTTGCCCAAGGTTTCCATTTCAGAATGTGCGCATCGACGTAGACTTCATCGCCCGCCAACCAGTAACTGTCCGTCCGCCCGTCCGGTAGGTGAATCGTGACGCGAAACTGTGACGGCCCCACCGGCTCCGCATGAATGGTTGCGGCGAGATCCTCGCGCGTCAAAGCGCGGTAGCTTTGCAACGAGAGCTGAAGTGTCAGAAATAAGGCGCCTGATGCCAGGCAGGCCAAGGCTAGGGTGGTGTGCAACGACAGGCGAACGAACCGCCGTCGACGTGCCGATGCCACGCCGGCCAGCATAAATAACAGCCCGAGTAGACCGAATCCTATGGATGTGGCCATCAGCCAATCGATCATGCAGGCACCTCGCCGTTCGTTGGGATAACGCGCATCCGTAAGAGGCAACTACGCCAAGGCTAAGTCTAGCAGACTGCAGGAGGACGCAAGGTATAAGGGGTAAGGAGTGAAGGGTGAGGTGTGAGGGATGAAGAACAGACTGCTGTGAAGTTGGATTGCAAGACAGTAGCTTGCCAGGAATGCATCAAACAACTCCGGTCCGCTCGATGTCACACTTCGCGGGCGATACCGGAGTTCCCATATCTGTAGACCCCTCTGTTACACGGTGGCTGGTTCAGCTTCTTTCGTGGCTTTGGCTGCGAGGCTGTTTCTCCGATTATTGGCGATTGTCTTATCGATAACTGCTCCGCAGTTGATACATTTCCAGGCATAAAAGACCAGGAAGAAGTCAGAGAACCGTTCCATCATCATCAATCCTTTGCACTTCGGACAATCCATAATAACTTCCTCCCTCGTTATGTAAGTGAACTGGCACGAGAGGGAATAGCAATTTGCGATCCAGCACGACATCTTCACATTATCAACAGCTTAGCACTGTGGGAACTACTTATACGTACAACTCTGTACACTCCGCTGTATCTATTTTTCAATTTTGTACGCACCTCGGGAACGTAAGGGGTGAGGGGTTAGGTGTTAGGGGTGAACTGTAAGGGGCAAGGGGTGAAAGGGCAGTGAACCGTGAGGGGTTAGGGTGAAGGGGGAGTGAACCGTGAGGCGTTAGGCGTCAGGGGTGAGGGGTAAGGGGTGAAGGGGTGAAGGCGGGCAGATTAGTGCGAAGTAGGGTTGTTGCCAGGTTTTCAGGCCGAGCAATCAGGAAAAATTCCAGATTCATTTATTCGACCCCCTAATTGATTTTCAACCGCGCGCAGTTTTCCACCAATAGCACGCTGAGACGCGCCGTTAGCCGGAGCAGGACCTTCGGATTCGCTGTACCGCTCTTTAGGGGAGCGGCCAAGGTTGCCTTCGACTGCGCGCGTCGAACGAGCACATTCTGATCGTGCGCGTTCCGCGAGCAAGGAAGGCACCTGGCCGCTCCCAGTCCTCTCTCTGTTTGCACGGCTCGAAATGGTGTGTGAGAACTGCGGCGCGCCAGGGCCTCTTTTGCAAGAGACCCTGGCGGCCTGAAGACGGCGGGATATAGCGCTACTGCACTTCGACGGTGATGGTCTGGCTGGCAGCGACGAGAGCGTGGTCCTTCGTGGCACCGGTCACAGTGATCTGGTGCGTCCCTCTGCTCAGGCCCTTAAAGGTCCCTTGAAACCCCTTCTGATACTCATTGTCCACGAACACATGGGCATGAGCGGCTTGAGAGCCCTTGGTCAACTCATATTTCAGCTCAAAGCTGTCGCTGACCTTGTCCCCGGCCTTGGGAGACGTAATCATAATCTTCGACCCATCCTCTATCGGTTTATCCGCTGCGAAGACTGGTGCTCCGCCGAGACAGCCCACTAACGCGATCCCTAATCCCATGAACCCGATACGTCCCATCACATGCATAACGGCCTCCTTGTTTGAAACAGTTAAATGAACACTGCACCCTAGCACACCCTACGAGTGATCTTTCTGTCTGGATTCAAATCGTTCTCCGAGATCCGATCGAAGAAGGTGTGGGTTCACATCCTTCGACATATGAGGAACGGAGAGCAAACAGAATGCCAGTTGATCTTTGTCTATATTTTCAAGAGATAGGCCTAAGAGGACCAATGCATCTCGCATTAAGGGTTGTAAAGTATGTCGGCAGACCCCTACGCAGGCTGAATCCTTCACTATGGGACAGGTGTCTTGATAGCACTCGTTCCGGGAATGAAGAAAGCCACCCGCACCCTTGGGTCCGGTGTTCTGGCGCCGCACAGCGCACGCGAGCAGAGGAAGTTGACGAGCGTGCCTCTTGCCCCCCTGCTTGTAAGCCTCCGATGTTTGGCCTGATATGTACCGATTATCAATTGATGGGCATGATGTTCTTCCGCGGCTATCGGGACGTCGAAGACATTCTTCAAGGTCATCCATCGACACCTTGACAGTTTTCTTGCCCGCTCACTAGACTGCTTTTCCTTTTCTTCTTACTCACGTATCGAGAGGCTTGATAATGTACAGCCTCGCTTCCTTCTCGATCTCGGACATGACTGAATGTGCCTCGGAACTCCGCAAGCTAGGAGGAGGAGCCTCGTCTGCGCAGGACGTCGCCCAACGGATTGCTTCCTATCTTTTTCGGCAGCTTGGGAACGATCAGACTGGTCGGCAGGATTGCGTCCTGGTCCGCTGTTTTCTCACTCGCGCCTATGGGGAGCTTGATCCTCAGTCCCAAGACTGTGCCAGGCGAGCCTTGAGTTGTGGACCAGGCTCTTTGGACATGAAATGCCTGACGCTGTTTGGCACGGCTGGCGAGCGGCCTGAGTGGAATGAGCGAGGTCGCTCCCGGCACTACCGATCAATTCCATTAACCGGCAACCAGTCCGTTGCTCAATTCCCCATGGTTTCACAATTGTTGCAACAGCTCGGCGTCGAGTACACATCAAAGGCACAACCAGAATCAGACCTGCTTGTCGATGGGGCTGAGCAGACGTGCAATGTTTTTTATGTGCCAGATGCCAAGGGTAGCCCCTTTGTGCCGGCCCAAGAGGAGTTTGTCATTCCCTTCGGTATCGAATCGGTCTTGGGGTTCGGCGGTGTGCTTCCATCCAAAGAGTTCTTCACCGTCATTCTGTTCTCAAGGGTGGGGATCTCCCGCGAGACGGCAGAATTGTTCAAGCCGTTGGCGGCGAGTATCAAATTAGCCCTGTTGCCCTTCGATGGAAGCAGCTCGAAACGTTCAATCAACCGAGTGGAGAGAGTCAGCCGGAGCGGTGGCATGCGCAGGTCGAGGCGCTCGACCAAATCCTGATCGTACACGGGAAAAGCATGCGCGTATCGTGCTTCTCCTCACAGAACCAAGCATCGACTACTCGGAAAATCACCGGAGTCTTGGAAGCGGGCTTTAATAT
>JANOOS010000118.1:0-7426 GCA_031421455.1 Nitrospira sp. | reverse complement strand
CCCCGTCTCTACGCTCTCCGCGGCTTCGCGCACGGTGGTCATCGAGATCTTCAGATTGCTGATCGCGCTGTTGAGACTGGCCTTGATCTGCTCGAGTTCGCCCTCACAGACCATCGTCAGTTGGTCCGTCAGATCGCCCTGCGCCAAGTGCGTCAGCACCCGCTTGGCCTCCACCAGGAACTGGTCCATCGTCGCTGTGCGCGCCTGTTCCGCCGATGCCTTTGCCTGGAGCGTCTCCCCCATCTCGTTGAACCCCCGCGCCAGCACCCCCGCCTCGTCCGTCGTCGTCACCGACGAGCGCGCACTCAAATTGCCGTCGCTGATCGCCTGGGCGGCCCTGACCACATCGGCCAGGTTCCGGGACAGAAACCGCGCGATCAGCCACCCCAGGAGGAGTCCCGCTGCGATCCCTCCTGCCGTGCCGATCGCCAAAATACGCCACGCTGCCGCTGCCGCCGCCGTCCCCTCCTCATTCATGTCCTGAGCGACCGCTTTGACCGTGGTGAGCAACTCGTTCAACGCGGCAATCGTCGCCTCCATTTTGGGCCCGGCTTGCTTGACCGAATTGGTACGCGCCTCGGCCTGCAGCGCCTCCATTTCCTGCTTCGTCGGCGCGGCCCAGGCGCGTTTCAGGGTCTCAAGAGACATCTCGGACACCGCAACGTACGCCGCATAGGCGTCCCGAAACGTTTGCAGATCCTTCGTCTCATTGCGGCCCGATCGCGAGACCCGCAGCACCGTTGCCGCATAAGCTGCCAGCGGCTTCTGGACCGCTTGGGTAATCTCCGCATCGCGGGCCACCACCTTGTCGAAGTCCGCTTTGGTGGCGGCATCCAGGGCCAGAAAATCGTTGGTCCTGGTCCGGTTCAGGTTGTTGGCCACCGAGGCCAGGTCCGTGGCGGCCACGGTGTAATCCTCGTACACCACCCGCAAGCTTTCTCGAAGCGTGGTCAGGCCATCCGCCGCGACTCCCCCCAGCACCCCCATGAGCATACCCATCAGGGCAAAGCCCAGCATCAACTTCCACCTCGTTGTGAGATTGCCGAACCAAGTCATCATCCCTCGTCCCTTTCTTGTCTACCGATTATTAGGGGTACGAGGCGGAACAGGAAGTTCAGAGTTCTGAGTTTCGAATACCTCGAACTCTCCCCCATCTCGACTTTCCTATCCGCCTCTAACTCAGAACCCAGAACTCAGAACTTCTTCGCCTGCCCCGTCTATCCCGTTTATCCCACCTATCCCGCGCGTCCCGCGATCAGGCCGCGATCGTCACAACTTTCTGTATCTCGTTTTCGCTCAACAACCGGTCGATATTCAGCAGCGCCACGAGTTTGTCGCCGCACTTGGCGATGCCGTTTAAGAAACCCACATCGACTTTGGTTCCGAACTCCGGCGGGGCCTGGATATCCTTTTGGCTGATGTTGAGCACATCCGAGACAGAATCCACCACCAGACCCATGATGCGATCCCGCACGACGACCACAACAATGACGCTAAGCATCGTGTAGTCGACGGTTGCCATGCCGAACGTGGTCCGCAATTCGACGACTGGCACAATCGTGCCACGCAGGTTCATGACCCCTTTGATATAGCTCGGCTGGTTGGGAATCTTCGTCACGGCCGTGTAGCCCTTGAGTTCCTGCACTCGGAGAATATCCACCCCGTACAACTCATCGCCGAGCTGAAAGGTCAAGTACTGGTTCCCGTCCGTGGCAAGCCCGATTTGCCGATTGGTCTCCTTCGTCATGCCCTCAGGCGCTGCTGATGCCATAGGATCCTCCCTTATTGAGTGGTTTGCGGGACGGGAAGTTCGAGGTTCGAAGTTCCAAAAACCTCGAACTTTCTCCCGTCTCGGATTTCTTATCAACCTCTAACTCATAACTTCTTCGCCTGCCTCACGCCGCCACCGGCACCCCTCGACGCGACATTTCGATCAGCCCACGGACATCGAGAATAAAACCGACTGTTCCATCGCCCAATATCGTCGCGCCGGCGATGCCATCGATCTTGCGGAAGTTCTGCTCCATGCTCTTGATGACGACCTGTTGCTGGCCGAGGATTTCGTCCACCATCACAGCGACCTGCTCCCCTTCCGTTTCAAGGATCAAGAGAATCGCCTTGGTGGGGTCGATATATTCCGGCTGCAGGGAGAAGACATCGTAGAGGCGCATCATGGGCAAGTAGGTGTTGCGCACGTCGAGGAGTTCGCCTTTGCCAACGACGGTCTTAATTGCGCCGGTCTTCGGCCGGATGGATTCCAAGATCGAGAGCAACGGCACAATGTACGTCTCTTTACCGACTCGAACCGTCATCCCTTCAATGATGGCTAAGGTCAGAGGGAGCTTGAGCGTAAAGATCGTGCCTTTGCCCAGCGCCGTTTTGATGCTGACGGCGCCGCCCAGCCCTTCGATATTGCGCTTGACGACATCCATCCCGACGCCTCGTCCCGAGACGTCCGTCACCTTTTCAGCGGTTGAAAACCCCGGCTTGAAGATCAAGGGCCAGATCTGGTCGTCGGACAGTTTTTCGTGTTCCGCGATCAAGCCCTGTTTGATCGCCTTGGCAAGAATTTTGTCGCGGTTCAACCCTCGCCCATCGTCTTCGACGGTGACGCAAATGCTACCGCCTGAGTGGAAGGCATTGAGCCGGATGGTCCCCAGCTCCGGCTTGTTGTTATCAAGACGCTCTTCCGGCATTTCCAACCCGTGGTCGGCCGAATTCCGCACAAGATGCGTCAGCGGGTCGCCGATGGATTCGATGACCGTCTTGTCCAACTCGGTCTCTTCGCCGGACAGGACAAGCTGAATCTTCTTGCCCGCTTTGGCTGAGAGATCACGGACTAGTCTCGGGAACCGGCTGAACGCTGTGCCAATCGGCAACATGCGGATGCCCATGACTCGTTCCTGAATCTCGCGCGTGTTATTCTCCAATTGCGCCATCCGTTCCAGCAACAGCGGCATCTGGGTGATCTCGAAGCGGGCTCCGAGATCGCTCAACATCGACTGTGTAATAACCAATTCGCCAACAAGGTTGATGAGCTTGTCGATCTTATCGGTATCCACGCGGATCGAGGCCGTATCGGTTTTCTTGAATTGGGCGGCGGACTCCTGTTGCTTCTGCTTCTGTTTCTGCAACGCCTGCTCGATCTGCTGTGGCGTGACGGCATGCTGCTCAACGAGAATCTGGCCAACTCGCTTTTGCTGCGCCAGCGCATGGTCGAGCGTTTCGCGCGAAACAATCCCAGTCTCTACGAGAATCTCTCCGAGGGGTTTGGGCTCGCCCTCACTGACGTCAGGGGTCAGGGGTAAGGGGTAAGGGGTAGCAGAAGGCTCATGTGAAGAGGGCCTCTCTTCACCCCTTACCCCTAACTCCTTACCCTTTACCTCTTCGGTGATGGTGAGCACGCTGTCTTCACGGACGAATTCAAAGACCGAGTCCAGCGTCTGCCGATCCTTGGAAGTTTCTAACTTCATCGTCCAGGACAGGTAGCATTTTTCAGGATCCATGGCTGCCAGTTCCGGTAGCTTGGATGTGTCCACCGTCACCTGAGTCAGGGTACCGAGATTGCCGAGTTCTTTGAAGATTTGCAGTGGGTCGAGTCCTCGCTGAAAGAGCCATTCCGGCGGGGTCCAGGCAATGTTATAAGAGCGTGAGGGGTAAGGGGTAAGGGGTAAGGGGATAGAAGAAGATGTTGACGCCGAGGGAGAAGAGGAACTCGCCGTGGCCAGTTCAGTCGTGAGCCGCTGGACCGTTTCGTTGTCCACTGGTGAGCCGGTCTTGGCCGCATCGATCAGCATCTTCAAACAGTCGGTCGATTTGAGCAGGAGGTCGGCAATCTGCGGCGTGACAACTTTCTGACCATTTCGAAGCAGGTCCAGCAGGGTCTCCATCTTATGGGTAAACTGCGCGACAGCGGCAAAGCCGAACATACCGCTCGTCCCCTTGATGGAATGGGCCGAACGGAAAATCTTGTTCAACAGATCCAGATCTTCCGGATACTGTTCAAGCGCCAGCAGCCCTTCTTCGACGATGGCCAAATGATCGCCGGCTTCTTCGAAAAATGCCTCTTGAAATTGCCCAAAATCGTTGCTCATGTTTGAACCCTGTGATGAGTGATGGGTGATGAGTGATGAGTAATGAACGCGAGATCCAACTGATCACACATCACAGATCACCCATCACTGCTGTTAAGCCGGCAACACCTTGGCGATGATCTTCAGCATCACCTCGGGGTTGAACGGCTTCACGATCCATCCGGTCGCGCCGGCCTCTTTGCCTGCTTGTTTCTTGTCTGCCGCCGATTCTGTGGTGAGCATCAAAATCGGCGTGAACTTGAACGATGCCATCTTGCGGAGTTCCTTGATCAGGCTGATGCCGTCCATCTCCGGCATGTTCAGGTCGGTGACGACGATGTCGATCTTGGGCCCACCGGAGACCTTCGCCACGGCATCTTTCCCATGTTCCGCTTCCACCACCGTGAAGCCGGCATTGGTGAGGGTAAACGCCACCATCTGTCTCATGGTCGGAGAATCGTCCACGACTAGCGCTGTTTTTCTCATCAAAGCCTCCAACTCTGAGCTGCGTACTAAGTGACCGTGAAGCGTCGTTCGCCCGGACTCGAAGTTTCTGGTTTCTAGTTTCAGGTTTTATGTTGTCCGGAAACAAATCCGAAAACTTGAAACCAGAAACATGAAACTAGAAACTCCCCTGGCCTCCCCTGCTCAAAACAGCGTGACGGAATCCTGCTCCGCTTCCGTCTGTTCCGTTTCGATCGGTACCGGCTCTTGGTAATCGGGCGTTATGGCTGCTGCATGGAGGCGGCGTTCCTCTTCCATGGTATAGCTCTCTTCAAGCTGCTGCAGCGACGCGATTTCCTGCTTGGCGCTTTCGTCCTGCGGTCCCTTCAGCAAGGCTTGAAGGTGCTTGTGCCATTGATCCAATGCCTGGGTGACATGTTCTAACTTCTGTTGAGTGATATCCTGGAATTGCATCGCCATCACGACCTTCGACAGATTGGCCGATGTATCCGTGGGTCTTGAAGCCGTGGCCTGCGATGCCAACGCTCTGACGTTCACCATCAAATCCATCACCGCCCGTTCCGTCTGTTGGGTCACGGCCTCCATTTGTTTCTTCAAGACCGGAATCAAGTAGACAGCGCCTGCGGCAAATGCTTCCCATGCCTGCTGCTGCTCTTTGAGGCTGGCGAGTTCGCTCGCCGCTCTGTCGGCCTTCGTGGGCCGTCCAAGACCTTGGGTATCACGCATGGTTCAGACGTACATCCTTCTGAGAACCCGCAAGGTCGAGAGCGTGCCCCGAAGTTCGAAGTTCCGGGTTCGATGTTCCGCAACCTCGAACTTCGAACCTCGAACTCCCCGTCCGTCCCGCCTTTCCCTGTCGGCCTCTCACTCAGAACTCAGAACCCAGAACTCAGAACTTCTTCACCGATCTCGCGCCGCTACTCGCTGAGCGGTTCTGAGAACCCAAGCTGAGTTAGCTTTGTCTCTAACTCTTTGGGGATACCTGTGACCAGGAGCCGTCCCAGCTTTCGGGCCGCCCACATCAGCTGAATCGCCGACGTATCCACACGCGTAATTTGCGAAAGATCCATACAGACCAATCCATCGTTCGCGAGTACCTTGATCAGTGACTCTTTAAATTCTGCCGCTTCAAAGATCGTCAGCTCACCGGATGGCATACAAAGCTTGGAGTCGGTTTCCATAGTCCCTCGCAGTTTACTGAAAAGTCTGTCTGGTCTATTCGGTCTGTCTAGTCTGTCTGGTCTATCTGGTCTATTCGGTCTATCTGGTTAGTTCCGTTCAACCGGACAGACGAGACAGACGAGACAGACGAGATAGACCAGATCAACTAGTTGCGCGTCTATGGATTCGTTATCGGGATGTTCCTTGCGACTCTTGAGGGCTGGATGCGCCAAACATCTCCAAAGCGGTGCGCGGTTCCGTTGTCTCGATGGGCTGTGGGGTCGGCTTGGGTTCTAGGACGACGATCTCGACCCGGCGGTTCTTCTCCCGATTCTCGGGCGTCAGATTATCCGTGATGGAACGTGAATCGGCATGACCCACCGCTGTGAGATGGTCGGACGGCACGCCATATTGCTCGGACAACGCTCGTACGACCGTCACAGCGCGGGTGGCGGACAGCTCCCAGTTCGATGGGAATTGCACCGTGGAGATCGGCACATTGTCTGTATGCCCTTCGACACGCACATGCCGGTCCAGCTCAATCAGCACATCGCCGATCGCTTGTATGAATGGACGGGCCTCGGATCGAAGGACGGACTCTCCGCTGCGAAATAACACCGTGTCCGGCAGCGTTAAGACGATATCTCCATTCGTGAGTTCCTTTAGCTGAACGATCTCTAAATGTGTTTCCTCCTTGAGGGAACGCATAATCTGGCGGAGGCGTCTCACCGCCGGCTCCTTTACGCTTTCGATGCTCGGATTCACCGTCACCGCCTTGTTCTGTCCGATCGTGAAGGGCACTGCAGTACTCGCTGGGCTGACGATGGGATTCAATGCGGCTTTAATCGAATCGCTCACCGTCCGAAACTTGCCTTCATTCACGGATGAGATCGAATACATCACAACAAAAAAGGCAAAGAGCAGCGTGATGAAGTCCGCGTAGGACACGAGCCAGCGCTCGTGGTTTTCATGTTCCTCGTGTTTCTTCTTGGCCATGATCGGAAGTGATGAGTGATCGGTGATGTGTGATGAGTGAACGATACTGAGTGACCCGTCATCGCTTCATGACTTCTCTTTTCCCTGTTCCTTCTTTTTCCTCTTCTGACGCCCCTCTCCCCCCATCACTTATCACCCATCACTCATCACTTCCCCATCACTTTTTCTCCGCTTTCGTTCGTTGCGACTCCGGCAGATAGCCTTCGAGTTTTTCCTGCAAGAGGCGTGGGTTCTCGCCTTGCGCCAACCCCACGAGACCCATGATGATCATCGTGCGTGAAGCCGCTTCTTCCTTCAGCTTGAATTTGATCTTGTTTGCCAGCGGAAGAAAAAACAGATTGGCCGCGCCGATACCGTAGACAGTCGCCACAAACGCGACGGCGATGCCGCCGCCGAGCTTGGAAGGATCGGCCAGATTCTCCATGACATGAATCAAACCGAGCACCGCGCCGATAATCCCGACGGTCGGCGCATATCCGCCGGCGGCCTCCCAGACCTTCGCCGCGGTGACCCCTTCCTCCTCCTGCCCTTCGACATCGATCTCCAAAATCTCATGCACCACCTTCGGGTCTGTCCCGTCCACGATGAGCTGCACACCCTTCCTGAAAAACGGATCATGGATATCTTTGAGCTTGCCCTCGAGCGCGAGCAGGCCCTGCTTTCGGGATACATTCGCCAGATCAATGATCGTCGTGATGGTTCCCTTATTGTCATGTTTCTGGTCCATGATG
>JANOOS010000117.1:0-6051 GCA_031421455.1 Nitrospira sp. | reverse complement strand
GGTCATTTTCATGATCGTGTATTACCGGCTGTCTGGCGTGATCGCAGATTTCGCGCTGATGCTTAATCTGCTGTGTTTGATCGGAGCGCTCTCGGCATTGAACGCCACCCTCACGTTGCCAGGAATCGCTGGAATCGTGCTCACGATCGGGATGGGCGTCGACTCCAACGTCCTGATCTTCGAGCGTATTCGTGAAGAGTTGCGGCTGGGGAAAGCGGTTCGCCTGGCGGTGGACGGGGGATATGACAAGGCGCTGCTGACGATCGTCGACTCTCACGTGACCACCCTGATCACGGGGGTGGCGTTATTCCTCTTCGGTACGGGGCCGATCAAAGGGTTTGCCGTAACCTTGTGTCTCGGAATCGGGATCAATCTGTTTACGGCATTGATCGGCACCAAGGTCATTTTTGACCTCTTGAATCAACGACACAAAGTGGGACAGTTAAGCATCTAGTTCGAAGGAGCCGGCATGTTAGAGATTCTCGGAAAAACTAGTATCGATTTTATGGGGAAGCGCCGCTGGGCCTTTCTCTTTTCCGGTATCATGGTGGTACTGGGACTTGTAGCGCTCATTCAGATCGGCAGGGGGGCGGCGAACCTCGGTATCGATTTCTCCGGCGGGACTGCGGTGCAGTTGAAGTTCGACCAACCGATCCGGATCGACGAGGCGAGAAAAGTTCTGGAGGCGAACGGCCTGGGCAATGCCGAGCTGCAAGAGTTCGGTCAGGATAACAAACTTCT
The DNA here is from genome assembly GCA_031421455.1 of Nitrospira sp. Taxonomy (GTDB): domain Bacteria; phylum Nitrospirota; class Nitrospiria; order Nitrospirales; family Nitrospiraceae; genus Palsa-1315. The sequence continues at coordinate 5,310 of JANOOS010000117.1, read as the reverse complement.
GGTCCGCCTGAAGGCGTCGACAACGATCGAGGAAAAAGTCGCCGATCGGGTCGTGGCGGTCTTTACAAAGGAGTTTTCCTCGAACCATTTCGTGGTCGATTCCAGCACGGAAATCGGACCGACCATCGGGAGTAAACTTCAAGAGGATGCCCTCATTGCGATCGTCATTTCCTTTGCCGGGATCATTCTCTACGTCGCGGCGAGGTTCGAGCTTCGTTTCGGTATTGCCGCGGCCTTGGCAACCTTTCATGACGTGTTGGCGGTGTTGGGCGCTTTTTATCTCCTGGACAAGGAAATTACCCTGCTCGTCGTGACGGCCTTGCTGACGTTAGCCGGCTATTCGATGACGGACACGGTCGTCGTGTTCGACCGTATCAGGGAAAATCTGCGAATGCGCCGGCGGGAGACTGAAGAGACGATTATCAACAATGCGGTCAACCAAGTCTTGAGCCGCACGATCGTCACCAGTTTGACCGTTGTGTTGGTGCTGATTCCTCTGACGCTGGCGGGCGGAGAGGTGTTGCACGACTTTTCTCTGGCCCTGTTGGGGGGCGTGATTTTCGGAACCTATTCGTCCATCTTCGTCGCAAGTCCGTTGCTGTTGCTCTGGCCGGGAGCATCCGGGCGAATGTTGAAGGGGAGTTAGGCGTTCGAAGAGAAAAGTATACGCTCTTACCACTGACGAGGTTTACCTCACGCTTCAGCGGTTGTCGCATCCTGCTCGGAGCACCGCCATGACACTCTGGAGTCGGTCTCATAGTCTCCAGCGGAAGATCATCACGGCGATCGTGCTGGTCGGACTTCTGCCCCTGACCCTTCTGCTTGCGCTCACCTATGTCGAGGAGCGGCGCGCGCTTCGCGAAATCACCGGTGCCAATTTTAAGGAAGCCGCCGTCGAAGCCGCTCGCCGCATCGAAATGCAGGTCAGCCGCGGGATGAACGAGGCGCAGCAGCTTGGCACGGCCCCCTTTCTCCGCACCGCCGTCACCGAAGCCAACCGCACGTACGAGGGAAAGGATGCGCAACGCATCCAGGGCATGATCAAGGATTGGCAGCAGCGATGGCGTCGGCGCGATCGCCAAAGCGAATTTCCCCTCTTCATCAATCGCATCGCCACCGACTATCTCATCCGGTGGCACGACATCCGTAAATCGGACTATGTCGGGATTCTGGTGACCGACCAGCAAGGGGCGCTGGTGCTCAGTTCTATTCCACAAGTGGAGTACTTTTACGGGAAGACGCCGTGGTGGCAAGCGGTGGTGAAGGGGGGAAGTCTCAAGGGCTATGTGAGCGAGATCGCCTTCGATCCAGCGTTCGGAACCCATGTGGCCGTGGTGGCGGAACCCATCCTGGATGATACCAAGGGAACGGTGATCGGGACAGTCACCATTCTGTTGCGTCGGGACACGATTTTTCATGCGATTGCGGAGATTACCGTTGGAGCCACCGGCCACGCGATGTTATTCAGCTCCGATGGCGTGCCGGTGATTTGTCCGGTCCTGGCTCCGGAAGAGCATTCGATGAAGCCCGAGTTGATCCGTGCCCTCGATGGGCTGAAGGCCGGGTGGACAGTCGCCGCAGACGATTCGCATGGGAGTCAAAACGCGTTGATCGGATTCGCGCCGGTCCGATTCGGCGAAAGTTTATCTACAGGGAGTCTGGGGGGGCATCAGTGGATCACCGTGGTGCGGCAGGATCCCCAGGAGACCTATGCGCCGCTCGCTGAACTTGTGGTGAAAGTGTTGCTCTATGGATTGCTCGTGCTGGCCGTGTTGTGGGGGACAGGGTTGTTCGTCGCGCGCCGGATCGCTCGCCCCATTCAAGTGTTACACGATGGGGTGCGTGAAATCGGAGGCGGGCGGTTGGACCGCCGCCTGGAGCTGAAGACCGGTGATGAGATTGAAGGACTTGCCGATGCATTCAACCAGATGGCGGAGAATCTCCAACGGTCGTTTGGGCAGATCGAACAGCGCGTGGTCGATGTGCGTCGATTGGAAGAAAAATTTCGCGATTTGATCGAGCATTCCCCGGAGATGATCTATCAATTGAACCGGAACGGCCGGTTCGTCCATGTGAACAAGACGGGGATCGAGAAGTTGAAGTACAGCCTCGATGAGATGCTGTCGATGAAGCTGTGGGATCTTGTGCCGCGAGGCCAGGAGCCGCTCGTCTTGCAATATTTGGAACGTTTGATGGCGCAGGGGAGCAGTACGATGGAGACGGTGTTTCTGGCCAAAGACGGTCACCCGATCGATGTGGAGATTCACGCGACGGCGCTGATCGATCAAGAGCGGGGCGGGCTGGTTCACTCGCGCGCCTTTGTGCGCGATGTGACCGAACGGCGCCGGCTTGAGCAGCAACTGCAGGAATACACGGCGAAGCTCGAACAGGCCGTGTCGGAGCGGACGCAACAGCTCGTGGCTTCGCAGGAGCGGTACAAATCCTTGTTCGACTTGGTGGCGGACTCGGTCTTTATGGTGAACTCAGACGGCATGATCGTCGCCGTCAATAAACGTGAGGAGCAGGCGCTGGGATATGCCGAGGCGGACGTGGTCGGCCGCAGTCTGCTCGAAGTCGTTCTGCCCGGTTATCACGATTCGTTGCGCGGATGGCTGAATGACATCGTGTCTGACCAGCGGAAAGTATCCACCCAGGAAATCATGGTACGCCATGCAAGCGGACTGGAAGTTCCGACAGAAATGGACTTAATCCTGGTCGGAGCAGCCGATCAACTGATGGTGATGGTGCAGTTGCGGGATATTACCGACCGGAAGCGGCTGGAACGACAGCTGGAGACGTATCGGGAAGAGCTGGAAGATAAAGTACGAGAACGCACGCGCGAAATTGAAGAGACCAAGCAGTACCTTGAAAATTTGCTCGAGAATGCCAACGATGTCATTTATACCCTCGATACAGAACAACGGTTCACCTACGTCAACAGCAAGATCGAAGCATGGGGCTACCGGAAAGACGATCTCCTTGGACGGCCCTATCTCGCCCTTCTTTCCAAACGTCATCGAGGGAAACGGCTCAAGAGCACCCTGGATATCGGTGCAAAGCAAGTCTATGAGGTCGAGGTAGTCACTCGTACAGGGGAGCCAAGGGCTGTGATGGTCAGCGTCTCCCCGCTGCAGGGAGTCGAGGGAACGATTTTAGGTGTGCTGGGCATCGCGCGCGATATGACCGAGACCAAGAAGCTGGAGCAGCGGATCAGGAACTCTGAAAAACTGGCCTCGGTCGGAAGGCTGGCAGCCGGGGTCGCCCACGAGATCAACAATCCCCTGGGGGGCATCCTCAACTGCCTCTACAATTTACGGAAGGGGACGCTGTCGCCGAGCCGGCAAGAAGAATATCGGGTGTCGATGGAAGACGGGGTGCAGCGTGTGCAGAAGATCGTTCGGCAACTCCTCGATTTCTCCCAGCAGCATGAGCCGGAGTTTGCGCTCACGGAGATCAATCACGTCGTCGATCGGGTGTTGGTCTTGACGACGCATCTCTTTGCACCGAACCGAATTGTGTTGGAAACGGGATTCGGTCAGGGATTGCCGACTGTCATGGTCGATCGGCATATGATCGAGCAGGTGCTGATGAACCTGGTATTGAATGCGGTCCAAGCGATGCCAGAGGGAGGAGTCTTGTCGATCAAGACGTCCGTGGTCGAAGGAGTCTGTCTGATCGAAGTCCGCGACACGGGATCGGGTATTCCCCCGGCAGTTCTACCGAGGATTTTCGATCCCTTCTTTACGACCAAGCGCGAAGGCGAAGGAACCGGTCTCGGCCTGTCGGTCAGTCTGGGCATCGTCGAGCGTCACGGAGGAAAGATCCTGGTGGACAGCGAAGTCGGGAAGGGGACGACCTTTACACTCTGTCTTCCTGTTTCCCGGGATCGTTCGTCGGTGGAGAGGGTGTCATGAAGGGGCTGAAGATCCTACTGGTCGATGACGAGCCGCTGATGCGGCTGTCGATGGTCGATGCGTTTGCGGCGATCGGCCATGATGTTGAAGCGGCCGCATCCGGGACGGAAGGGATTGCCGCCATCCGCCAACGGCCATTCGATCTGGTGATCACCGATCTGCGCCTGCCTGGCGCGGACGGGCTTATGGTGCTTACAGCGGCCAAAGAGCAGTCGTCCCCCCCAGAGGTCGTGATGATTACCGCCCACGGATCGGTGGAAACGGCAGTCGGCGCCATGAAGCTCGGCGCATTCGACTACGTCACGAAACCGTTCCAAATGGATGAATTGCTGTTGATCGTCGAGCGGGTGGGCCGCGTCGTACTTTTACGGCGAGAAAATCAGGATCTTAAAGCGGCGCTGGAAGATAAGTTCAGTTTTGGGGGGATTCTCGGAGCGAACAATCAAATGCGGGCCGTGCTTGAGAAGATCAAGCTGGTGGCAGGAACGGAATCGACGACGCTGATTCTTGGAGAGAGCGGAACCGGCAAGGAGTTGGTTGCCAATGCCATCCATCAAAACAGCGCCAGAAGCCAGTATCCCTTGATCAAAGTGAGTTGTGCGGCGCTTCCTGAAACCCTATTGGAGGCGGAACTCTTCGGCCATGAGAAGGGGGCTTTCACCGGGGCGGTACGACAACGGCGTGGGCGGTTTGAGCTGGCCCATCGAGGCACGTTGTTTCTCGATGAGATTGGAGAGATCTCGCCAGTTGTCCAGGTAAAATTGTTGCGGGTGCTCCAGGAACGGCAGTTTGAGCGCGTCGGGGGGAACGACAAGATCGATGTCGACGTGCGTCTGGTGTGCGCCACCCAGAAAGACTTGCGGAAGGAAGTCTCTCAGGGGCGGTTTCGAGAGGATCTGTTTTATCGACTCAATGTTGTGCAGATCGTGATTCCTCCGCTGCGTCAACGGCAGGACGATATCATGGTTATTGCCGAGCACGTACTGAAGACCTGCTCCGGTAAGATGAATAAAACCTTGAAAGGGTTTTCTTCCCTGTCGCGCGAACTCTTCCTGCGCTATTCCTTTCCGGGGAACGTGCGGGAGTTGGAGAACATGGTCGAGCGTGCGGTGGCGTTGGGGCGGGATCGTGAAGCGGTCCAGCCATCAGATCTGTGCGGGTTTCAATCCTGTCCCTATACGGGTGGGAAGCCACAAGAATCGTGCGGATTCTGTAGCGAAGGGCTCACGGGGCAGAAGCGCGAAGAGCGTCCGTTGACTTCACTGGCGACGGCGCGGGAACAGTTCGAGAAGGACTATATCCTGTCGGTGTTGGAGCGAGTGGACGGCAGCCGCACAACTGGCGCGAAGATTCTCGGCCTCTCGCGCAAAGCCCTCTGGGAAAAGTGCAAGCGCTA
>JANOOS010000116.1:0-13457 GCA_031421455.1 Nitrospira sp. | reverse complement strand
GAAGATCGGAGTTGAAGGCATCGTGATCAAAAGTGGAAAATTTAAAGATGTGGGATCGCCGCTGCGGAAGATGAGCGATGAAGAACAGGCGTTACTCCAATCCGTCATGGACGATGTCCATCAGCAGTTTATCGAGGCGGTGGCGGAAGGGCGCGGGCTCGACGTGGCGGCTGTGCAGGCCTTGGCGGACGGTCGAATCTTCACGGGCCGTCAGGCCAAAGCTTCAAATCTTGTGGACGAACTCGGTGATCTCGAAGCGGCCATTCAACTTGCGGCGGATGTGGCCGGTATCGAAGGCGAGCCGAAAGTCATCGAGCCTCGCCGACGATTTTCGGTTAGAGAGTTGCTTGAGTCTCGACTGTCGATGCTGTTTCCCAAGTTGATTTTTAACCCAGGGGTCAGCCTCAAGTATCTTATGGCGTTCTAGCGCGGGCGGATTGGCCTGTAGGTCGATTCATTCGTATGAAAGGGGAGCCCAATATGACGAAGGCCCAAATCATCGAGCGCGTATCCGAACAGGTCACGACGTTGACGAAGCGGCAAGCGGAAGTCGTTGTCAATACGATTTTCGACTGTGTGCGTGATTCGTTGAAGAACGGCGATAAGACGGAGATCCGAGGGTTTGGCAGTTTTAGGCTGCGGGCTCGCCGGATGAAAGAGGGGCGGAATCCCAAGACCGGCGCGACCGTGGCAGTCCCTGCCAAGAAGGTTCCGTTTTTCAAGGCTGGTAAGGAATTGAAGGAACTCCTGAATCAGTCATAGCGGGACGCTCAGCATGAACGCACCAGATTCCCACGATGCAGTCGGAGTAGATGTTCGCTGGACGGACGAGGCCTCAAAACGTCTGGAGCGGGCACCGCTGTTTCTGCGTGGAATGGTTCGCCGTTTGGCCGAGAAGAAGGCCCGGGAGCTTGGACATGCAGAAATTACAGGGGATCTTCTCGAGCAGTTTAAGAATCAAATGATGAGTGGTATGGGCGGGGAATCTGGTATGGCCAATGCGGCAGAGCAAATGGCGCAAGGCCATCTTCCCTGGACTGCCGCGGCCAAGGACCGACTGGATACGGTTCCAGAGTTCATGCGCCACATGATCAAGCAGATTTCAGAAGAGATTGCCAAAGAGCGGGGTCATCTTGAGGTGAATGTCGAACTCTTCGAAAAGGTGGAGGCGCTAGGCGATTTCCGAGAGGCCTCGGGCCCTCCGATGGAGTGGAGCGAGGGGGCATTGGCCCAGTTGCAAGAGAAGCTGAAACAGTCGCCGCCGATAGCCGTTGAATTCGTTACCGACATGTTGAGGCGGGATACCGAAGATTTGGCCAGAGAGAAAGGTTTGACACAAATCGATGAATCGACGCTGCTTCAATTATGGAACGCCCCACAGGAGCGAGTCCCGTGGACCGATGAGGCATGGAAGCGACTGCAGACGTCTCCGGATTTTGTCCGGAGCGGAATCCGTAAGGCCGCCGAGCGGAGGGCGAGAAAGCTCGGGCTCGCAGAGATCGATTCTGAACATCTGACGACTTTCCGGAATCAAGCCATGATGAAAGCCGTTAAACGGATTCGCTCGTTTGGATACAAAGAGCTGACGTTTGAAGCGTTCGATACGGCGCTGGAGAAGACGAAGCGGCTGCAGGGGAATGAGCAGGCGGAAAAACGCCTCCAGGAAATTCGTGGGCATTTTGCCGATCCGGACCTGAAGAAGCCGGAAGGTGGGACTCTCGGCGCCGATTTGATGGACCGCTTTCGCCAGTATCTTAAGGGGGAAGGGACGCTCTAGCGGCAGGATGCTGAAACAGTCGCTCTCAACAAACGTGAAAGGTAAAACGTGAGACGTAAAATGTTTTAAGAGGTCTCAACGCCTCGGACAAGTTCCCTCGTCTAACGTCTAACGTTTCACGTCTCACGGACTGCTGGACGGACTTTTTGAGCATCCTGCAAGGGCAGCTTCTTCTTCCAGCCAGATAGTTTTTTCCGCAAGCTCGCATCAAAACGCTACAGGCTTTCCACGCGGCTCTCGGCCACGTCTTGGACGAGTAGGCTGGGCGAATCGGTATGAGGTAGAGGCAGGGGCCGTTTGAGGACGGCCCCTGCTGTTCAGTGGGCTGCCGTCTGTTGCGGCCAGAACTTATGCCGGATTTGCGGGAGGGGCTCGCTATCGAAATTCGGGATATCGTAGAGACAGCGATCAATTGTGGCCACCTCATCTTCAGTCAAGTCCAAAGTGGCTCGCTTCTTCCAGAATTGATCGAGGGTAAAATAATCGCCAGACTGGGGCTTCTCAGCTAAGAGCACCTTCATTTTATCGAAGCCTGCTGTGTCCACTCCTGGGACACGGCCTTTATTACGGTCGTGACACCAGTGCAATACCTCGGCAATTCCGTACATCGACAATTCAATTTTCGTCATCTTGCTCATGGGTTCCTCCTTACCAAGGTGGCATTCTACCCCAAACACCGCACCGTTTTCAAAGCCGCCAATGAGCGGGCCAGGATTGGGGAAACTCATTTTGGCAGGGACTGTTGCGTGGCTTGATTGATTGCCAAGAGAAAGCGGTGGTCTGTATACTCACTTCATTTGTTTCAGCGGAAAGGTTTGATCGATTAGGCGCGTGCTTATATGGATGAATCACCACGTCAGCGGTTCCTTACTCGAGGGGTGGGTGTGACCAGAGCCGCTGACGGGCATATGGGCTGGAACCTTGCCGTCGTAGCGACAAGTTTCTTTCTGCTTCTGGCAAGCGGCTGTACCAAGCAAGATCCCTACGCTCCGCCGGACATTTTTTACTACTTTGCCAGTTACAAAGTAGGGAAGAACCCGACGACTGTCACCCCCACGGATGTCAATCAGGACGGCTTTACCGATCTGGTGACAACTAATATCGGCAGCAATACCCTTTCGATTCTCTTAGGCAACGGTGACGGCACCTTTCACGATCAGGTTCAGCTGAATGTATGCAAAGAGCCCCGCTCGCTTGCACTAGGAATGTTCAATCACGATTCGTATCCCGATGTGGTGTTGGCCTGCTCCGGGGGCGACGAAGTGGCCGTACTTTTCGGGCGGGTCGATGGAAAATTTGAAGAAGGGCCGCGCTATCCCGTGCATCGGACTCCTATTGCCATTGCGAGCGACGACCTGAACGGCGATCAGGCTCCAGACCTTGTGGTCGCATTGCGGAACGACAAGATCAAAGTTTTCCTGGGAACCGGCACCGGTGAATTTACCCATGGTGCGCAGTACGAATATGGCGATACGCCCACATCGGCAGCATTGGCCGACTTGAATGGCGATGGGAAGATCGATTTGGCCGTGACCAATGGAGGGCCGATGTCGAATGCGGTCTCCATTTGGATGGGGAATGGCGACGGCACGTTTCGCCCCCCTACCGACTATCGGACGGGGAAGCGCCCGCTTGGGGTGACTTTCACCGACTTCAACCGTGACCGGATCCGCGATCTACTTGTCATCAACGGCGTGCAGGATAGCTTCACAACCTTTCTCGGAATAGGTAATGGGACTTTCCAGCCAGGGCATGATTCCGGTGCCGATGTAGGACCGAATTTTGGGCTCGCTCGTGACTTCAACGGCGACCGTCTTACAGACGTGGCCATTGTCAATCTTCAATCGAGTGATCTCTCCATTCTCTTTGGCCGTGGCGACGGGACCTTCGAATATCCGCCGAGAAATTACAAGACAAAGCCAGGCCCCTTTGCCCTCGCGACGTTTCGTGTCACAACGAAGGAAGCTGAAGAGCCTGGACTTGTGACAGCGGACAACGGAAACGGAAGCGTCTCAATCTTTCTCCATCGAGGGTTGAAAGCGGCATCCACTCCCGTCGCGCCTTCCCCGTGAGATGCGTACGCCGTCTATCATCATGGGGAACCATCAATAGCTGTCTTCTTGACAGCCTGTCGACCCTCGGCTACAGTGCCTGATGAGCGCCGCACAGGCGCTCTTGGCGCTCTGTTCCGAGGACACTGGTGAGATCATTTAGATGGTGGTTTGCTATCGGCGCAGTACTCACTCTCTCTGTGTTGATGGTACAGGGAGGTGTGCGAGAGCTGTTTGACGGAGCCGCTCCGGGAAGCGGAGCCAGCGCATACCTTTCGTTTAGCACCACGATTGTCGGCGGAGGATTATTGGCAGGCTGTTTGGCATTGGTGATGAATCGGCTCCGGTAGACACAGAGTCTGAAGACAGGCGCGTTGATGCACTGTTTGAGGTGTAAAGGCTGCATGATGGTCGAGCGTCACTATACGCTGGTGAATCGGCGACTTTATGCCCGCTGTTTGAATTGCGGGTTTTGGATAGACCTCGCTGATCTGCTCCGTTTCTTCCACAAAGTGATTGACAGCGGGTTTCGCGGAGGTAAGGTGAGTGAATCGTTTACACTATGAGTAGGAGCGACAGGTTCATCATGACAAGAGATTTCGGGAGTTCCCATCGGGTGCCAGTTCTCGCTCACGCTGCTATGGCGCTCGTCGGTCTCCTGTTGATCGGTGTCGAGGCCCTCACGCCGTCTATCGCCCTTGCGAGGAGCGTCGAAGCTCAACCTGTGCGTAACCGAACCGCGGTTATTCCGCACCAATTCCCTCCGTGGCGAGTCGCTCCAGCTCATGGCATTCTTCTCAAGGATCTCAATAGCGGTCGTGTGCTGTATGAACACGATGCCGGAAAGCGAATGTCCCCCGCCAGCCTCACGAAAATCATGTCGGCGCTGGTCATTCTAGAAAGGGGACAGTTGGATGATCTTGTCACGATTAGTCCCAACGCCGCACGGGCTCACAAAACGCATTTACGCGTGAAGGCAGGGCAGGTTTTTAGATTGGAAGATCTGCTGAAGGCCATGTTAATCGTGTCGGCAAACGATGCTTGTCTGGCAGCGGTGGAGCATGTGGGTGGCGACGAAGCACAGTTCGTGGACTTCATGAATGCCAAGGCGGAAGAGCTTGGCTTAGCGGATACACATTTCAGCAATGGCTGCGGGTTCGATAATCCAGACCATTACTCGACGGCTGAAGACCTTGCCACGCTGAGTCTCATGGCTCTCGATCAACCGATTTTCCGGCAGTTAGTCCGTGAGGAACGCGCGATCATTACCCCTGTCAGCGGTCACCGCGCCTATGTATTGCACAACACGAACAGATTATTGGGGCGTATTCCTGGCGTCGAAGGTATCAAGACCGGATTTACTTCCAAGGCCGGGCGATGCCTCATCGCCAAGGTTTCCCAGAACGGGAGCGATCTTCTTCTTGTGATCCTCAACTCCAGGCGTCGCTGGAACACGGCGACAAATCTTATTGCCTATGGGTTACAGGCAGCCGAGTCTCCGCACTGAATTTCTTTGTTTGATCCAGTGACATGCAGGTAGGCAGAGGCGAGAGGGCTGTCGTAGCCTGAGAGTTATCCGCAATGCTACCGAAGCGGAGCAAACTCCACGTTGACATCTTTCCCAAGATAGTTGATGACGAATCCCTGCTTACCATAGGCGAGTATGGCCCCCATCACGTTTTCGTCCCCGTAGTCTTCCTGCCCCAATAGCTTTCGTACATCGTCAGGGCTCTCGCAGTTCAACACGTTGCGAAAAATTCCTCGAGTCTTATAGGAAAATCGATTATTAATAAAGATCAGATCGACCTTGCCGTCCTGAATGCGCACGCCAGCCATAGGACCGGTCGGTTTACGTTGGTCGAGCAAGAAGATAAACGAGGCTTCCTGTTCCACTTTTACTCCAGGAATCTTGTCATTTACGAGAGAGCCTAGGGCTTTAGCTTCGGGGTCTCCCAACTTGACTCCAAACAATGAAATCTCAGCACTCTTCAAAGTCTTGGGGTCCATCACGTCGTTCTTACTTAATTCGTAGGGCTCACCATACCCAGGGGGCGCCCATGCGCTGACTCCAGCCGTTACCATGCATGTCAGCGTGACGACTCGCAGTAAATCCTTCATCGACTCTTCCTTACCTATATATTCCGAGAGATGGATGGTGTGGGATCGTATTATTCAAACTGGTGGGACCACAGCGCGACACGTATTTTATCGAACGGCCTGAGAACTTGCAAGAATGGGTGAACGCGTAATGGGGGCGGACTGATAGGTTACATGCTGTGATGGGTCGAGATGAGAAGGGCCCCGAGGCTCCGGAGCCGGTGAAAGTAGGGCCGACAATCTTCGTCCAATTCGTCTGTCAGGCTATCGAGATCTGCAACGCAATCTTCGACGATCCCGATCCGCTGGGGGTCAAGCCCCTCAGGACTATCGAGGAAGTACACGACGCATCCGCTGATCACTGTATCCAGTGTCATCAATGGTCCCTCGTGCTGGTTTCCCACTTGAGGCCACCGTTCATCCTTGTGGGCTTCCCAGAGAGATAGAACGGCATTCCGATCCATCCTGCAGGCCTCCAATAATCTAGTCTGACTCAGCTCAGATCGGCCCACCCTAGCGCATGGAGTGACAGGATCGCAAGCGCGCAGAGAGTAGGCCCCAGAATCAGTTGGCGATGTCTCTTCGGCCTACAAGCCGATCGATGAACGGTCCACGACATGAGCGTATTTTGCGCAGGGGTGCCCTCTTGTCGTTCGACCTAATCACGGCGAGCATGACCAACGCATAGTCCTTCACACGGGAACCCTCGGCAGTATGGGATCGCCACCTTCATAGTGTTGGGAACTTATGGGTAGAGTCCACGATGGAGATGTGCTTGCGCGACCTTGTCGATTCCGCTCATCAGGGCGGCCATCCGCATAGAAGTTTTTTTGGAAACGGAAAACTGTAACGTCCGATGGAAGGCGGTGATCATGATATCTTGCAATCGCTCTTGAATGTCAGAGGCTTTCCAGAAAAATCGCTGCACATCCTGCACCCACTCAAAGTAGGACACAATCACGCCACCGGAGTTGGCTAGGATGTCCGGAATGATAAAGACGCCTTGGTCCTGCAGTATGCGATCGGCCTCCAGCGTCGTTGGACCGTTTGCTCCTTCGGCGAGAATCCGGCAGCGCAGCTTCGCGGCATTGTGTTCGGTGATTTGTTCGGAGAGCGCTGCAGGAATCAATACAGTACAATCGAGTTGAAGCAATTCGTCGTTAGAAAGCCAGTCTCCCAGCTTGGTGTCTCGGAGGGATTGGCCTGCGGTCTTATAGCGAGTAAGGAGTTCCGGAATGTCCAAGCCGCTCGAATTATGGATGCCTCCGTTCACGTCACTCACTGCGATGACGCGTGCGCCACATTCCTTCATGATCCGGGCTGTATGGGCCCCGACGTTGCCGAACCCCTGTATAGCCACGGTGGTATTCCGAATATCGAGTTTGAGATGACGAAGCGCTTCCATCGTGACACAGACCACTCCGCGGCCGGTGGCTTCTTCGCGTCCGAGGCTTCCGCCGATCGACAAGGGCTTGCCTGTGACGACACCTGGTACCGAATACCCCACCTGCTGACTATACGTATCCATGATCCAGGCCATCACTTGGGCGTCTGTGCCGACGTCTGGGGCCGGTACGTCTTTATCTGGCCCAATCAACGGGAAGATTTCCGCGGCATAACGTCTGGTCAGTCGTTGTAACTCTGGTCGTGACAACTGTTTTGGATTGATTGCGACGCCACCCTTGGCTCCGCCATAGGGCAGGTCGGCTAACGCGCATTTCCATGTCATCCACATGGCGAGTGCCGCAACTTCCCCAAGGTTCACATCCGGATGATAGCGAATGCCGCCCTTTGTGGGGCCGCGGGCGGAATCGTGCTGCACACGATATCCGGTATAGACTTCGACTCGGCCGTCATCCATCCGGACCGGCAGACTGACAATCAGCGACCGTTGAGGAAGTTTCAACCGCTCGCGTAAATTACGATCAAGTTCCATGGCCTCGGCCGCTTGATCAAACTGTGCAACTGCTAGCCGGAAAGTCGGTGTGTCGAGTTCGTGCATGGGCTGTTCCTTTGGTCAGGTGTGAAGCAGGGGCGTTGATGTGAGGCTGTGGTCATGATGCCTTTGCTCAATGCTATCGGGAGGGAGACTTATCCATTGAATGTTGAACACTCGTGTGAATTCCTGCGCTATTTGTTGCGCGACGATTGATGACGATATGGTGGACTGCCGGAGCTCTGCCATGGACGTGACGTGGCACTGTGTCAGACCACAGGGCAGAATGTGGGAAAAGGGGGATAGATCCATATCGACATTGAGCGAAAACCCGTGAATCGTGACCCCGTGGTCGATCCGGATTCCGATCGCGGCAATCTTTGCATCAGCATGATTCCAGCGAACCCAAACGCCGGGGTTTTTCTCGATACGGTAACCCTCAATCCCCCATTGCAAGAGGGTAAGGATCAAGACCTCCTCCAAGCTCCATACATACCGCTTTGGGCCTGAACAATAATGAGACAGCTTGAGGATGGGATAGCCCACGACCTGTCCCGGTCCATGGTAGGTAATCGAGCCACCACGATCTACGGACTGGAGACTGGCGCCTGTCCGTCGGAGGTTCTCTTCCCCGCAGCTCCAATGTTCCGATTTGGTGGAACGCCCCAGGGTATAGACCGGTGAGTGTTCAAGGAGCAGCAATACATCCCTTCGTCTCTCTGCAATCCGGTCTTCCTGGAGTTGTCTCTGAAGGGCATATGTTTCGTCATAGGGCATCGGTTGGGGAAACTGGATAAGTGTACCCGCTTGTGGGAGAGACTTCGGAAGAGGTTCATTCCCCCGTGTTAGGAAATCGTGACCTGGGTGTGATCCAACGGCGAGACTCATGAAAGAGCTCTCGGCAGTGAGGGATTCTGAAACCATATTGTACGCACATTCGTCATGGGGCCTCGTCTACTCGAGTCGGCCTCATTGTCGCACAACAGCATTCAGGGTGAAAGTTCGTAGAAAGGGAAAAGGGCGAGGGTCGTTCTCGCGCTTTCCTGATTTATGAGACCGCGGCTTACTGGATGGAGGCAAACATATTTTTAATTTGAGGTGTCTTCAGTTTCTTGAGTGCTTTTGCTTCGATCTGGCGAATTCGTTCCCTCGTCACCGAGAGGCTCTGCCCCACCTGCTCCAACGTGCAGGCCTGATCCTGGCCGATACCGAAGCGCAGACGAATGACGGTCTGCTCGCGGGGTGTGAGCGTGCCGAGAATGCGCTCAAGCTGGTGGGACATTTCCGTCCGGTGCACATGGGCATCGGGTGGGACGGCTTGCAGGTCTGGGAGCAGGTCCCCGAACTCCGTACTTCCGTCACCTACCGGTTTCTCCAGTGCGACCGGTTCTTGAAATGCCTGCACAGTTTCGTGAAGTCGTTCGGGTCTCATTCGCAGCACCTGTGCCACTTCTTCGAGTCGAGCCGGACGGCCTAGTTGTTGACCGAGTCGTCTGGTCACGCGGAGAATGCGGTGGGAAGCTTCAGTCTGGTGAACCGGAATGCGAATGGTCCGCGATTGATCTGCAAGTGCACGCGTGATGCCTTGACGGATCCACCAGGTTGCATAGGTACTGAACTTGAACCCTTTGCGATATTGATAGCGCTCGGCCGCTTTCATCAAACCGATATTTCCTTCTTGCACAAGATCCAGCAAAGTGAGGCCACGGCCTGTGTAATGTTTTGCCACATCCACAACGAGCCGCAGGTTGCAGCGCACCAATTCATCTTTTGCCTGTTCGAGCACGATCCGGGCGGAGCGCAGGGCGGCCAACCCCTCCTTGAGTTGCTTGGCGATGGCAAGGGGAAACCTTTGCTGCCCCGTTCCCTGTTTGATCATTTCCGTGAGGCACTGCTCGGCTTTATCGATCGCAGTGGCGGAAAGCCCGCTCAAACCTTTGACCATTTGAAGTGTGCGGTGTGCATCGAGAACAGAGTCCGATCGTTTGAGCCGTTGGAAGACTGGTATCGCGTGGCGTAAAGCTTTCCGAATGGTGGTTGTTCCGTAATCGATCTTCTTCGCCAGCTCGACTTCTTCTTCCCTGGTCAACAGGGCTCGTTCACCGAAGGAGCGAAAGTAAAGTGACTCCAACATGAATGGGCCGCCGCTCACGGCGGTACGAGTTGTTGCCTTCGTCGGTTCCTCAAGTTGCTCCTCTTCGGAGGTATCCCGGCCGATCACATCCAAGAGGTCGCTCGCCTCGGGATCGTCAGCGTCAACGTCTTTTACAATTGCGACACGCTCTCTCTGCGCAGGGGTTGGGAAAAGACTGTCTTTCATGTCGTGATTCCTCCTTTTACTGGCGGATGTCTTTCTCCACATGGTCGGTCTCAAGTGGATTCCGGTCTTGTGTTCTATCCTGTAAGAGACAGCGATCCGGCAAACGATTCATTCTGGGTTCTGTGCCGCTAGTCGGTCCCCAGTCTCTCTACACAGCAAATACTGTGCTGGATTGTTCATGAGAACAGCGGAGTGCGATTTAGTGGGAAAGGCAGCACTATTAGAGTGCTTTAATGAGGAGGTCTAAGAGGTGGTGTGGCAGCTTTGCTGTAGGTGTGTAGGCGTGACTATAGGCCAATGAGCCTAATTGCCACATCTATGTCCGGAACAGGTCTTTCGGGAAATAGGCGTTCATATGAATGAGTGGGTATGGGGAAAGTGTGGTGGAATTTTTCTCCGCCGCGATTTCAGAGAACGTCTGAAGATAGCGGAGGTTGGAGAGTGCGTTTGTGTCGGGTATTCGTGTTGAACAGGTCGGACTCAGTGGATTTGCATATCGAAAGAAACTTCAATCAGCTCTCCCGGTGAACACGTCGTAGAGGCGAAGAAAATTATCATTGTGGGCGTTGTCTTGTTGAAAACCTGGCGTGGCACTTCTAGAATGAGAGTCGATGTCATACTTTCAATCGGGCGAACGTATCCATCTGGTTGACAAGAAAGGGCGGCAGTACGCTCTGACCTTGAAGGCCGGAGCGCTCTACCAGCTGAGTGGGCATAAAATTTTCCACGACGATCTAATCGGAAAGCCTGATGGGTCTTTGGCTATGTTATCAGGCAACAAGACGATGCTGGCACTTCGTCCTACGTTTGGCGACTATGTATTGAAGATGCCGCGGGGCGCGCAGGTATTGTACCCAAAGGATCTTGCGCTCATTCCTATGTGGGCGGATGTTTATCCTGGCGCGCGCGTATTTGAAGCGGGAACTGGCTCCGGAGCTCTGACTATGGCCCTCTTGCGCGCTGTGGGCTCTCGGGGCTTGGTCGTCACCTACGAAGCCCGTGAGGATTTTGCACAAACGGCGATGACGAATATTGAACGGTATATGGGGCCGGTGTCGAATCTCATCCCGCTTCGTCGGAACGCATACGAGGGAATCAGTCTGTTGGAGGATGGTCTGCCATTCGATCGTCTCGTCCTCGATCTCCCTGAGCCCTGGCAGGTAGTGCCACATGCAGCCCAGGCCCTTCGCTCTGGCGGCATGTATTTGAGCTTTGTTCCCACCGTTCCTCAAGTGGTGCAGACGGTTGAGGCGCTTCAGCGAGCAGCGGTCTTTGGCATGGTCGAAACATTTGAAACACTGTTGAGGACCTGGTCGATTCAGGGGCGCAGCGTACGACCGGATCATCGAATGGTCGCCCATTCAGGCTTCATCACGGTGGCCAGAAAAATTGAATCTGGCTTGTGGCCCGTAGACCAACCGGTTGAATCTATCCATGAAGGCATTGATGCTCACGAAGAGCGAGAGGATCACGTACGATGAATCGATTACATGGAAAGGTCGCGGTTATCACGGGAGGCAATGCCGGTATTGGTGAGGCGATCGCAAAAGCCTTTGTGCGTGAAGGGGCATCGGTTGTGATTACGGGGAGGCGGCAGAAAGAGCTGGACCGGGTCGTGAATGACATTGTGAAGGAGCAGGGTAAGGCATTCGCTGTTGCCGGATCGGTCACAGATGAACTGCATGTTCAGAAGACGGTACGCCAGACCGTAGAGCAGTTCGGACGACTTGATATTCTCGTCAACAATGCCGGAGTAGGGGACTTTGGAAAACGCCTGCATGAGATCGATGATGCCACCTGGATGCAGGTATTCGACGTCAATCTGACCGGGGCATTCCGCATGACGCGAGCCGTCTTGCCGCAGATGTTGAAGCAGGGGAAAGGAGCGATCGTCAATATCTCTTCCATCGCGAGCTTGATCGGCCTCCCCTCATTACCGGTCTATGCCGCCTCCAAGGGTGCGCTTGATGCTTTGACCAGAGCCCTCGCGGTTGACTACGCCAAGGATGGCATTCGCTGCAACGTCGTAAACCCAGGACTCATCGATACGCCAATGGCTGCTCCGCTGATGAGCAACTCCGAACTGCTGGATCCCATTCTCGCTCACTATCCTATCCGTCGAGCTGGGAAACCGGAAGAGGTGGCTAATATGGTCCTCTATCTGGTCTCCGACGAAGCAACCTGGGTCACGGGCGGGACCTTTCCTATCGATGGAGGAATGACCATCTCCTAAGCAGGAACCTCTATGCGAGTGGTGCCTACCGCTGCTGTGGCGCGAGGTGCTTGTCAGCTGGCCCAGGGACGAAACAGGCACTGCGACTTTGTGAATTTCTATGGAAATTAATGCCCATACCCAGCTCTGTGGTCTGATTGGCAATCCAGTCGAGCATTCGCTCTCACCCGCGATTCACAATGCTGCGTTTCAGAAACTCGGGCTGAACTTTGTGTATTTGGCGTTCCGAGTGGAAGCGATCGGCGATGCGATCAAGGGTCTTCGCTCCTTGGGAAACTTTCGGGGCGCTAGCGTAACCATCCCTCACAAGGTGTCGGCCGTTCCGTTTCTTGACTCTCTTGAGCCGACAGCACGTCATATCGGCGCGATCAATACCATTGTGGCTGAGGGCGGGATCCTCAAGGGTTATAACACCGATGCGATTGGCGCCTTGCGCGCGCTTCGTGAGAGCGATGTGGCATTGAAAGGGCGTCAGGTAGTCATGCTGGGGTCTGGGGGCGCTGCACGTGCGATTGCCTTCGCGCTCGGAGCAGAGACCGGGATCGATCGCTTGACCATACTAGGGATCGATGAGCAGGAACGTACAGTCTTAGTTCGAGATCTCCGGTTGAAGGTAGGGATGGCCGTGCAGGAATCGCTTCTTGATGAAAGTATGTTACGAAAGGTTCTGCCGGATACTCACGTGCTGATCCATTGCACACCGATGGGAATGTCGCCAAAAGTACAGCAAACCTCTGTGCCTGCGGCGTTGCTCCACTCAGGATTGACGGTCATGGATATCGTCTACAATCCCCGTGATACCCAATTGCTGAAGGATGCGAAGGCGGCGGGCTGTCGTGTGATTCCCGGGCTTGAGATGTTTCTGCATCAGGCCTCGGCGCAGTTCGAGCTCTGGACCAATCAGGCTGCTCCGGCCGACGTCATGCGCGCCGTCCTGGAAGCCCGTTTCTCATGAACATCGTGCTGATTGGCTATCGGGGAACTGGTAAGAGTACGGTGGGCAGACAGCTTGCTGCGAGCTTGGGACGAGCGCTCGTGTCAAC
>JANOOS010000115.1:0-3884 GCA_031421455.1 Nitrospira sp. | reverse complement strand
GAGCGTGCCCCGCGCCACTTCCGCGACCGGCCCTTTCATGGTGAGGCTGAAATCTGCGGCCACCTGGATATTGAGACTGCCTCCCGGCATCTTCACCGTGACAGGACTCTTCACCAGCCCAAGACGGACTGCCGCACTCGCGGCGGCGCATGAGGATGAACCGGAAGCCTGGGTTTCGCCGGCTCCGCGTTCCCAGATCAGGATGAAAAGTTCTTTCGGGCCTGTCGGCACAGCGAGTTGCACGTTCGTTCGCTTCGGGAACAGAACATTGTTCTCTAAGGCCGGCCCCAATTTCAGAAGATCCTCACGCGACCAGGATTGCCCCGCTGGTTTGAAGATGACGCAGTGGGGATTGCCGACGCTGACCCCTGTAAAAGTAAGCGACTGGCCCGCCGCGTCGATGGGCTGTTCAATCAGTTCGCCGACCGTGAGGGTACAGGGGAGTGCTGCAGGCCGAAACGTGGCCCGCCCCATTTCGACGGTAACCGCGTTTGCATCCCCATGCCGATCCACATGCAGATCGATCGTCACCAGTCCGCCTTTGGTCTCGACGGTGAAATACGTCTTTTTCGTTTTGCCGGTCGCGTGAAGATAGCGGGCAAAGATGCGCAAGCCGTTGCCTGATTTTTCAGCCTCGCTGCCGTCTGGATTGAAAATGCGCAGACCGAAGTCCGCATTCTTTGACGGGACCAGAGCAAGGATTCCATCGCTGCCCAGGCCCCAGTTCCGATCGCAGATGGCTTTGATCCTTGGCGGGGTGAGCGAGAACGACAGTTCTTTGGGGTCCATCACCACATAGTCATTACCCAATCCATGCCCGCGGAAAAAGGCGTTCCTCATCTTCTCACTCCTTGTTCATGATCTCTATGCAATGGTTGATGGTAAATGGGTAATGGTGGATGGACGATGGAGACGCTCTTGATTCATCAACCATTCACCATCAACCATTTCTCTTGCCGGCCATTACCCATCATCCATTCACCATTGTCCATTTGTTTTATACGAAAGTGGTGCCAGGCGGGCGTTCGATGAGTTCAATTTCATACCCATCCGGGGCATCGATGAAAATGAAGCGGCTGCCGGAGGATGATTGGGTTGGTCCGTCTGTGATTTTGACGCCCTGCGTATTGAGCGACGCGATGGTATCGTCGAGGCTCTCCACCTGAAAGGCGAGATGGACGAGATCTTCCTGGACTTTGACTGGTCCGCTCGGAGGGAAACTGGTCAGCTCGATCAGTTCCTCGCTGTTAGGGACTTTGAGGAAAGCCAGATGGGAGCCGCGCGGCGAGACCTTGCGTTCCAGGACTTCGAGTCCAAGGACATCGGTATAGAAGGCGATCGTCTGCTCCATGTCGCTGACGCGCATACGGGTGTGGAGAAGCTTCTTAACTCGCATAGGGACTCCAAATGGTTACGGGGCGATGGTGAATGAACGATGGAGACACTCTCGATTCATCGACCATTGACCATCAACCATCTCTCTTACCGGCATTTATCCATCAACCATTCTCATTTATCTCTTGCTGGCCCTGCCGATTTGCGCAGTAGAATTTCGGCGCTGCCCGGGATCAGGAAATTCGGCATGGGACCGATTTCCTGGTAGCCCTGCTTCTTGTAAAAACTCCTGGCTTGATCGTTGAAATCCGATACGCAGGCGAAGATGTTCTTCGCCCTCGCGAAGACCGCTGCTTCAACGTGGATGAGCAGCCGCTTCCCCAGCCCCTGGCCTTTCGCCCAGTCCACCACTCCAAGCAGTTCTAAATAGTCGCCGAGCAAGAATTTCTGACGAAGGACCGCAATACCGGCGACTCTGCCGTTCTGATCCACGACGTAGCTGTCACGTCCTTGAGGGAGCGGTGCGAAATAGCTGTCCCAATCTTTGGCTTGATAGCCCAGCCGTTTCCAGGGGTCGGAGTCTGCGAGCAACTCAATGACTGCTGCCCGATCCTCTTCTGTCATAGGGCGCACGATCGGATCGGTCATGGAGCTGCCTGACTACAGTTCAAGAGGTCGCTCACGGTCATGGGCGTGAGGTGCCGTTCCGGCAAGAGATGTTGCTGGAGGTCTTGCACCACCTCATGGGTATGTTTCCCTTTCCCGTTGGCATGCATCACGATGACACTGCCCTTCCGGACAAGCCGCTTCAGTCTACCCTCGATTTGGTCCGCCGTGAGCGTTGGGTCCGGATCGCCGGACACGACGTCCCAGAGAATGAACTGCAAGCCGAGGGATCTGGTCACGTTGACGGTGTCGTCGTTGAACTCCCCATAGGGAGGACGGAACATGTTTGCGTCGTGATTGTACTTGGCTTTGAGCAGGCGAACCGGCCCGAGGATTTCCTGTTTCTGTTCCTCCGCCGAATGGAGCGGCATATGGGCATGGACTTCCCCATGGGTGCCGACTTCAAAGAATGGAACCTGAAGGAGGGCCTTCACTTGCCGGTCATGTTTCGCAATCCACCTTCCAGACATAAAGAAGGTGGCGGGGATCTTCTGCTCAATCAAATAATCGATCAGCGCTTGATCGTAGCCCGTTCCGTTACGCACCGGGCAGAGATCGAACGTCAGCGCCACTCCGGGGCAGGAAGAAGGGCCGGACTTAATCACCTGGGCCTGCGTAAAGGACGCCATCGCTGTGACGCACAGCATCATGAGGGCCAGGCATGTTATCCGTGAAACGTGAAGCGTGAAGCGCATGGTGGCTAGTATACCGGAAGAGACATCAAGGAGGCTGCGGAAAAACTATTGTATGCGCAGGAACTTCGGGCGAGATGGGCCAGGGGTTCGATGTACGAAGTTCGAGGTTCGAGGTTTCCTCAAATTCAAACCCAGAACTTCGAACCTCGAACCATCCCTCGCCGCGCTTTTCCTGCGAGTCTCGCTCCGCAGGTTGACGCTTGAATTCATGCACTGTTACGGTAATCGCATGTCTTTACCCAATTGGAGAATCGCCTATGTGTTCGGCATTCCGATTCATGTGCATGCCTCCTGGTTTGTGGTGTTCTTCTTTCTAACCTGGTCATTGGCAACGGGCTTTTTGCCGGAGACATTGCCCGGCCTGTCGGCTCCACGCTATTGGGGAATGGGTGCTGTTGCAGCCCTGTTGTTGTTCCTCTCCGTTCTGCTCCATGAATTGGGACATTCCTATGTGGCGCTGCGCTACCAGATCCCTATCAAGCAGATTACCCTGTTCCTCTTCGGGGGAGTGGCGCACATGGGAAAGGAACCGCCCAGTCCGCGAGCCGAGTTTTTGATCGCGATCGCCGGGCCGCTCGTGAGTTTGGTTCTGGGGGCCGTTTGTTATGGCGGAGCTGTGGCCGTGGAATCGTTGTTCGCACAACCAGGGCTTCGAGGACTCATCGTCCTTGGTGTCTTCCTCAGCACGGTGAATGTACAGCTCGGACTATTTAATCTGATTCCTGGGTTCCCATTAGACGGCGGACGCGTCTTACGGGCGGGGCTGTGGGCCCGGAACAAGGATTTCAATCGAGCGACCAGCCAGGCTGCGCTCGCAGGAATAGGATTCGGCGGTACTCTTGGATTGATCGGCGCTGGCTTGTTGGCGGGAGCCTGGTCCGGCGTTTTGGAACGTTCGACCGCGACGAACGGGGGCTGGCTCATCTTTATCGGCGTATTCCTGTTATCGGCTGCCTTGGCAAGCAGGCGGCAGGCGGCCCCGAGGATTTCGGCGACGTCGGTGACGGTACGCCAAATCATGACCAGCCACATCGCGACCCTGCTGCCGGATATGAGCGTGCAGGACGCGGTCGATCAATACTTTGTCACGCAGGGGTCCGCTGGATTCCCAGTCTGCGAGGAAGGGCGGATTCTCGGGGTGGTCACTGTGCGAGATGTACATGCGATTCCCACAACGCTCTGGCCCTG
>JANOOS010000114.1:0-19202 GCA_031421455.1 Nitrospira sp. | reverse complement strand
CCGGTAGCGATAATCGCTGAAAGCATCTAAGCGAGAAGCGTGCCTCAAGATAAGCTCTCCCGGGGTGTATGCCCCCTAAAGACCACTTGTAGACTACGAGTTTGATAGGCTGGGTGTGGAAGGCCAGTGATGGCTGTAGCTGACCAGTACTAATCGGTCGTGAGGTTTAACATCATCATCTTTGCTCCTGATAGACATGGTCTCACGCGCGCAAAAACGCGCGAGTGTTGAGTTGAGAGTTATGAGTGCTGAGTTATTTTCAGAATAACTCTAAACCCAGAACTATGAACTCAGAACTCGAAGGATGTTCCCGGTGGCCTTACCGGAGGGGCCACACCCGTTCCCATACCGAACACGGAAGTTAAGCCCTCCAAGGCCGATGATACTGCTGCTGTGAGGCAGTGGGAAAGTAGGACGCTGCCGGGTTTCAAAAAGCCCGCTGATCGAAAGGTCAGCGGGCTTTTTATCGTCTGATGAAGAAGCCGGTGTGCCAAGGCTCAGCCGCTCCCACACCTCTCGGAGCGACCCTTCCGGACTTGTTGGGCGGAAGCCTTCTGGAATTCCTTCAGCTGCGATCGTGCGATCGCAGTGCTTCAGTCAGTTCCAGCTTTCCTTCCCAAGCGAGTCTTGGTGGGTCCCCGCTCCTGCGGTGTCAGGTCGCGCTGAGCCTTGGCACACCGGCAATGGACAAAGAACCGATGGCCCGCTGATCTCTTGATCAGCGGGCCTTTGACTCACAAGACAGCATTGAGGGGTGAATGGTGCGCGTTCCGTTGGCGGTTCCGCTTGAATGGAACTGCGAGGATGCCCCTCTTTCGTAGTTGATCGAACGTGCGACACGAACGAGTATCTCTCTTTGACGCGCCCCGGAATCGTCGCGTAGCATACGACACCGTATCTACGATTCGGAAATGGAGGAAGTCCGCGATGAAAACCACTGCACAGAAATGGGGCAACAGCTTGGCCATCCGGGTGCCCAAGCGCGTGGCCAAAGAGGCAGGGCTTCGAGAAAAAGACTCTGTCGATATCGAAGTGCGAGAAGGCACGCGTATCGTACGGCCGCATCTCTGCCGCGTCTATCGGCTGGAGGATCTTCTGAAGCGCATCACGCCACGTAATCTGCATCGCGAACTCGACTTCGGCGGGCCAGTCGGTCGAGAGGCGTTGTAATGAGCCGGCGGTCGTATGTCCCCACCGTGGCGATATCGTATTGGGCCTGACCGGAATTGTGAGGGTGATTATTTGGATTTTTGTAAGGCCAAGATACTAGATTTCCTGAACTCATCGCTTGGGAACACACGGCCCGTGAGTAACGTTTCGAAGATGTGGTCGAACACCACGCCAGGCGTCCCCTTTGTTTTGCCAGATCGAAAGTAGGAATGCCCTTTTGGCGGGTCATAGAGTGTATTGACCTCATCGCAATCAATCGCGTATACGTTTTTTGGTGTAAGGTCCATGTCTTCAGGACCGGAATGCCCAAGACGGCGGGAAGCCTCAGCGTTCTTCAAGTTCGATACTTTGCTCGCACGCAAAGCTAAGTCGTCAGACGCGTAATAGACCACCACATTACGCGAAGCATGGCTGATCAACTCACCCGGCTGCCCCTTGTGCAGCGATTCATTCAATATGTCGGCCGCAACCAAGAATGTATTTCGAAATAATAGAGGCACTCCGTTTGGTTGGTCATATTTCTGCCAATTACTCAGAGTTTGACGAAGGACGCGATTGCCCATGGAATGAGCGAGAACGTTGATTCTTTTCAGGCAAGGGTCGTCCTCGGGGTTGTACTCAGCCGAATTTCTCCACTCCATGAACTTCTGGAACATTCTGGCAAACGCAAAGGCGCTTTGATCCGCTGATTTTTGATCGTCCCAATAGTCTTTTACCACGCCAAGATCGTTATCACATGGCCAGATGATTGGAATCACTAATACCTCGCCATTCTTTTTCTTGTTGCAGAGCGCCTGGAACTCCTGGGCATTGTGAAAGACATCTTCTGGAAGATTTGAGAAGCCATGAATATAGATCAGGACCTGATTAGATTTTGACTCCTTAATGGCGGACAAAATGTTTTTGCTGCCGATTTCTTCGTGCACATCTTTTTTGATTCTGCGGCAACAGAAAAAGCCACGGCTTGACGAATTATTCTCAAGGTCAAAAACAAACTTTTCGTTTAAGTCTGGCTCTGTGTTGATGGTGGGTTGTCTGCTTGTAATGAATAGCATTAGATTCCTCCTCAAGCTGTGCAGAGTTGAAAGATTTAGAGCCCAATCTCATGGGTAGGGCGAAAACGTCGCTTGCGCCCTACAGCTTTGAAGCGTAATGCCAGACTGACCTCCTTTTGCGTCACACAGCATTGAAAATTCTCGCTTCACGCGCAGGGTATGAGTACCCGGGACTGTCATCCAGCGATTTCATTGACGATCTGGTGCGAGAAATTGATGCCGATCCACTGGCCTGTTTTTTCGGTTGAGCGCAAACGCGCATCAGTCAGACTATTCCAGCTATGTGTGACGCAAGGCCCGACCCTCGTTTCCCTTCCATGAATTATCCACTTCCGACTCCATTAATCCAGTTCAGAGTGCTAATGCCCGGCAATACAGGCTGATGAGCTCGGATTCTTGGGCTGCCAGCACTCCTGTCTCCAAAAGGTGAAGGGAGAGGAGAACTGGCCGTGCCCCTGAGGATCAGTGTCCTGCATGTTTGCGCCAGCGTTGAACTCCTTGACATGAATGCGATGCCGTAACTCCTCGGGCGTATTGTGGAGCGCGACTGTCAGGTTGGTGACACGCCCAGCGGTGCGGTCGTACAGAGTCCCTGGGTTGGCGAGAAACTCATCAACCCACACCAATAAGGAGCCGCGCGGAGGAAGATCCACGTAAGGGATGGGCTCCCAGCGGTCACGAACCTCCGCACGTGTATGCAGGGTCAGGTGGTAGAATTGTGCGTCACGGTTCTTTGCCAGGTACGGGAAGATGGTGTCCTCGTAATCTTTGACCGTCGCGGCTGCGGCCATGTATGCAATCCGGTTGAAAGGCATTGTTCCTGACGGCGACGTTCCGAAGTCGTGGATCAAACGATTGAGGACGATTGTTCCCATACTGTGCCCCACCAATGTGATGTCCCAGGCATTGGCGCCGCCGTTGCGCGCGATTTCATCTTGAAGCCTGCGCATGAAAACCGAGAGTCCGCCATCCGCCTGGACGTGCTGATAGCCCTTCTCCGCATGCGCTTGTTTGGCGACATCGGATTCCGTCGAAAATTCTCCGTCGGTGTGATACAACAGGTCGGTACGTCGTAACATGATATCCCAGGCGCTCTTGCCAAAGGCGTCGATGAACGGCGCCGTCAGCAGCTTAGTCGGGGCGGTGACGAGCCAGGAAAGCCCTGACAGAATCATCTCGGTGGTATCCCGTTTGTCATCACCTTCTACCAGGTCGATGATCCCTTCCCTCTTGATGTCGGCGGCAATTCTCGTAGCGTCGGTTTCGGACTGCGTTGTGATGAACGGAATGCTCCGAATGTTGTTCCAGAATTGGAATGACCAGACGACAGGCGCACGGGCCACACTCCGCGCTACATCGGCAAGTAGGTAAAAGGGTGCGAGTGGCACGCCTAACACACCCATGTCCTGGCCTTTTCTGATGTAGAGCAAGTGATCGAGGTAGCTGGAGACGAGAGAGGATTGCCAGTTAACAAAGATCGGAAAATAGCCTGCCGCTTCGATGGACTTGTGGAGATCAGTAGCTCGCTCGATCGTTCCCACCTGGGTATTCAATCCACCATGAATGAAGATCAATAGTCGCTTCTTGCCGTTGACTACAGGCGCATCACGCTTCATCGCCTCGAACAGATTCGACAGGTAGGCATCGTACCGGTCTCGTTTCATCTCGGGGTAGGTTGTCAGCCAGAAGTGCGAGCCATTGCACGGAGCTGGTTCGTCGGCACAGCCGATGTTCCCCGTCGGGTCCACAGGGTTTCCGCGACCGCTGAACATAACAATGTGTTCGGTCGGCACCTGCGGGATCGACGAGCAGCCGGTGAACACGGCCAACCATAGGACGATTATGCCGCATGCAGCTGGCATGGAGTATGATGTGCTCGCGTTATGCTTTTTCTCAAACTGCCTCGGCTTCTTGGTAACAGAATCACCTTCTCTGCCAATCGTCATAATTGCATCTCCTCAACTTCCACGCCGATGTCCGCCTCGTCCCACTCTTTCTTGCATTGTAAGGTGAATATGGAAAGCCTGGCACATTTTTCCTGCCGCGAGAAATCGACGCCGATCCAGGGAAGCGCTGTTGGAAGTGAGTGCCAACATGTACGAGTCAGGCGGTCACGCCAATCTCATGGGGCTGGTAGCATCTTTAAGAAAAGATTCCCGACCCCTTTGTTTCACGAGCAAATGGAGCAGCAACTGGTTCAGACGAAGAAGGCGTCGTGAGACAACCATGGGAGCCGCCCAGAAAATTTCTACGGACTTATCGACAACTTGCCCTATTGATCCACTTGGCATGTGACATTTGCATTGAGGATTAATTTGCCGTCAGGGCAAGATGCCGACCATTTTGGCGTTATTGTTGCCCCATCAGTTTTCGCTTTAACGCTCAATTTCACCTCTGATTTATTCGGATAGCGTCGTGTACAGTTGAGCATTGTACAGTCCAATCCATCAATACTCTTCACAGCTGCCGTAGTGTGCATATTATTGGTCAACGTCAACGTTCGAGGGTTGTCAATCTCTTGAAATTTCGTGAAAGCCTCCTGAAACTTGGCGCTGGCTTCAGATATGCCCTCTCGGACCGTATTGTCTAGCAACTTGGCTTCTTCATGTTTTGCGCCAAGCTGCTTTTCAATAACGTCGCGTTCTTGACCTACAGAAGAGTTAATCCATCTGTCGAATGAGATCTTCAACGAATCCGCTATATTCTTTGCGTCTTCTTCGTTTTGCTGGCTTGCAAGTTCTTCTATTTTTGTCTTTGCCTGATTAGCCTAGTGTAAAAGCGATAGAGCGCGGGAGGTATAGTTCCTTTCTTTTTCGCATCAACCCACTCCGGTTCGGGTTCAGTCTTGACCAGGGGCCTTGCGATAATCCCCGTAATGTCCAAGTTGCATTTGTTAAGTCTCATGCCTCTATCTTTCATGCCACATTACATCGGATAGCCATTCCAATAAAAACAGGCTAGCTTATTCCAGCCGTGCATCACGGATATGTACCGCCCAATCCAACAATCCTTCCAAGCTCTAGCTCGTTATCTCCCCAGGGATGGGGGCTGATTGATCTTCCACTGCGCGCGTCCAACGAGGGCCTTCTGAGGCCGCGCGTTGCGCGAGCACAGAAGATCAATCAGCCTCCATCCCTTCCTCTTGCTTCACGACCCTCCGCCAGCCCCCGGGATCGAGGTAACGGCCTCAATGGCTCCCCTCAGAATTTCAACCATGCGTCTGAGTTCAGGAAGCGACGTGCTGAGTGGCGGCATGAGGACGATGACATTGCCGATCGGGCGGAGCAAGAGTCCTCGGCGGCGTGATTCCATCGCTACTCGATGTCCGACCCGCTCTTCTAGCGGATAGGGTTTCTTCGTCTGCTTATCCTCCACTAACTCGATAGCCACGATGAATCCCTGCTGTCGGATCTCGCCGACATGGGGCAGTTGCCGGAGCGGTGATAACAATTGCGCCATCGCCTTAATCTTGGGTTGCAGTTTGGTAAGCGTCTTCTCTTTCTGGAAGATTTCGATGTTGGCCAACGCGACGGCACAGCCGAGCGGATTGCCGGTGTAGCTGTGTCCATGGAAGAACGTCTTGAAGTCTTCGTACTTGCCGAGAAAGGCCTGGTAGATTTCGTCCGTAGTGAGCGTCGCGGCGAGCGGCATATAGCCGCCGGTCAGGCCTTTACTGATTGCCATCAAGTCCGGTGTGACCCCCTCATGCTGGCAGGCGAACATCTTACCGGTGCGGCCGAATCCGGTGGCGACCTCATCGGCGATCAAGAGGACATCGTATTTGGTGCAGAGTTCACGAACCCGCTTCAGATAGCCAGGAGGGGAGGTTAACATGCCTGCTGCGGCTTGCACGAGTGGCTCGATGATGAAGCCGGCCAGTTCACGGTGACGTTCTTTGAGGATCTGTTCAATCGGGTCGAGGCAGGCCATCTGGCAGGAAGGGAAGGTCAGGCTGAGCGGGCAACGATAGCAATAGGGCGGGTCGGCTTCGGCTGTGGGGAAGAGCAGCGACTTGAATCGCCCATGGAAGAGGTCGATGTTGCCCACGCTGATTGCGCCGACAGTATCGCCGTGGTAGGCCAACTTCAGATGCAGAAATGTATTTTTGGGACCAGCTTCGGTTTTTCGTAGCTGCCAGTATTGGACCGCCATCTTGAGCGCGATCTCGACCGCCGTCGATCCATCGTCGGAATAAAATACCCGCGTCAGGCCTTTAGGTACGATCCTGATCAATGCCCGCGCGAGTTCAATTGCCGGTGGATTGGAGAGTCCGAACAGTGATGAATGAGCGATCTTATCCAGCTGTTTCTTGATCGCACGGTCGAGCGATGGATGCCGATGGCCATGGAGATTGACCCAGATGGACGAGGTTCCGTCGAGGTACTTCTTCCCTTCCGTATCGATCAGGTAGGACCCTTTCCCCCGCTCGATGATGAGTGGCTTCTCCTGTTCCCATTCATGCATTTGGGTGAAGGGATGCCAGAGGTATCGGTGATCCCAATCAATCAATTGTTTCGTAGAAGGTTGTCGAGCCATAGTCGTTGGGTAGAGGGTCAATGGTCAACGGTCAATTGTCAGGGCCGGAAAGAGTGTTTTAACCGCGTGACCTATGACCAATGACCTTTGACCATTTTTATGGGAACGTGGCGCGATGCGGAGTATACGAGGAGGCCGTTTGCTTTGACAACCTGGGGGGCAGTAACTATAATAAACCGATTTTATTGGGAAATGAGTTAGGATTTGCAAAGCCTGATACGCAATTTCTCGATTATTGCCCATATCGATCACGGCAAATCTACCCTCGCTGACCGGTTTCTGGAAGCTACTGGCGCTGTCACGGCCCGAGAATCGAAAGAGCAGATTCTCGACGCAATGGACTTGGAGCGTGAACGTGGGATCACGATCAAGGCCCATGCGGTCGCAGTCCGGTATCAGGCCAAGGATGGGAAGACGTATGCCTTGCATTTGATCGATACGCCGGGTCACGTCGACTTTACCTATGAAGTGTCGCGCAGTTTGGCTGCTTGCGAGGGTGCGCTCTTGCTCGTCGATGCCACACAGGGGGTTCAGGCCCAGACGATTGCCAATGTCAATCTGGCCATGGCCAATAACCTGACGATTATTCCGGTCATCAACAAGATCGATTTGGCGAGTGCGGATGTCGAGGGGACGAAGCTATCTATCTCGGAAATCTTGCAGCTCGATGCCAGCGACGCCCTACCCATCAGTGCGAAAGATGGAAAGGGTGTGCCGGAGGTGTTGGAGGCGGTCATTGCGCGGATTCCTCCACCGTCCGGCAATCCCAATGCGCCGCTCAAGTCGCTCATTTTCGATTCCTGGTTCGACAATTATCAAGGAGTGATCGTGCTGACGAGAGTCGTGGACGGTTCCTTACGACCTGGGATGAAGATCAAAGTCATGTCGAACGATCGGATATTCGAAGTGATGGAAGTCGGGCAATTCACCCCGAAGAGGACTAAAAAGACCGAGCTGTTGACCGGCGAGGTCGGGTACCTCTGCGCGAATATGAGAGAAGTCGCGGACGTGAAGATCGGCGATACGCTCACAGATGCAGTGAACCCGACAAGCGCGCCCTTCCCAGGCTATAAAGAAGTGAAGCCGCTGGTGTTCTGCGGGCTGTATCCTACCGATACGGGCCGATATGAAGATTTGCGGGATGCGCTGGTCAAACTGCGATTGAACGATTCCTCGTTCGTCTACGAGCCTGAGACTTCGCTGGCGCTCGGGTTCGGCTTCCGATGCGGCTTCCTGGGCCTGCTGCACATGGAAATCATTCAGGAGCGGCTCGAACGCGAATATAATCTGACGCTGCTCACTACGGCGCCGACCGTCGTCTATCGCGTGCTGACGACCAAGGGCGAGGTACTGGAGGTCAATAACCCGACACAGCTTCCGTCTCCCAGCAGTATCGACTCGTTTGAGGAACCGTTTATTCTGGCGTCGATCATTACACCCGAACGGTACATGGGGGCCATCCTCCAGCTCTGTCAAGAACGCCGCGGTATCCAGCAGGGCATGCAATTTCTCGATCCGACCAGGGTGATGATCAGTTATGAATTGCCGCTCAACGAGGTCATCCTCGATTTTTACGATAAGCTCAAGTCGCGCACGCAGGGCTATGCTTCGCTCGACTATGAAGTGCTCGGCTATCGAGAGTCCGATCTCGTGCGGCTCGATATTTTACTGAACGGTGAGGCGGTTGATGCCTTGTCGTTTATTACCCATAAGGATCGTTCCATTCAGCGTGGGCGTCTGCTCGCCGAGAAAATGAAGGAACTCATTCCACGGCAGATGTATGAGATTGCCATTCAGGCGGCGATCGGGAGCAAGATCATTGCGCGTGAGACGATCGGCGCGATGAAGAAGAACGTGTTGGCGAAATGTTACGGTGGCGATATTACGCGAAAACGCAAGCTCCTTGAGAAGCAAAAAGAAGGGAAGAAACGCATGAAGTCAGTGGGGAACGTGGAAGTGCCGCAAGAGGCCTTCCTCGCTATCTTGAAAGTCGGTGAGGAATGAGCGGGGACTCGAAGCTTCCCCCATCGGAGGACCGCGGCCCGGTGGCCCCACAGGGGCGGACAGATGCTGCTGAAGCGCCGGTGTTCAGCGAGCCGTTGGCGGTGGAGCAGCCGGGCAGAAAGTCGCTCTTTCGCGAGTATGCAGAGGCCATTATCGTGGCGATGCTTTTGGCCTTTGCAATCCGGGTGTTTGTCGTCCAGGCCTTCAAGATTCCCTCAGGCTCGATGATTCCCACCCTGTTGATCGGGGATCACATTCTGGTCAGCAAGCTATCCTATGGCATCCAATGGCCCAGCCAGTGCAAGTTTTCAGCGGGTTTTCCTCCCATTAATTGTTATGCCTCGCAGGCGCTCATCGAATTCGGCAAGCCGGAGCGGGGAGACATCATCGTGTTCCGGTTTCCCGAAGACGAGGAAAAAGATTTCATCAAACGAATTGTGGGGACTCCTGGCGATACGGTCCAACTTCGCAATAAAGCCGTGCTGGTGAACGGGGTCGAGCTCAACGATAAATCCTTCACTCAACGGATCGATCCGGGGGTCATCGACGGCTCGATCAATTCGCGCGATAATTTCGGGCCGGTGACCGTGCCCGAGGACTCCTATTTCGTGATGGGCGACAATCGAGACCAAAGTTTGGACAGCCGGTTTTGGGGATTTGTGCGCGAGGAGAAAATCCGCGGGAAGGCGTTCCGTATTTATTGGTCGTGGAGCGGGCAAGGTCAAATGATGGAGTGGGTCAGATGGGATCGAATCGGCAAAGCCATCCAATAGGGAAAGCCACGCGGCAGGCTGCGGCAGGCGAGGCTCGGGGCGGGGGTGCGACGTCCCCTCAAGTGCTTCGACGGCACATTTCGCGATTCCCGCAAGCTTCCGTGCTGGTAATCGGGGATCTCATCCTCGACCACTATATCTGGGGCCGTGTGAGCCGCATTTCGCCGGAAGCCCCGGTGCCGGTGGTCCATGTCGATTCTGAATCATTGAGGCTTGGCGGCGCCGCGAACGTCTTCAATAACATCCTGGCCCTGGGAGGGAAAGCGGACCTTTGCGGCGTGATCGGTTCAGACGAAAGCGGCCGGATGCTCCTCAAAGAGCTGGGGGGAACCCGCTCTGGGCGAGGTGGGGTCGTCATCGACCAAGACCGCCCGACCACTAGAAAGTCTCGCGTCATTGCGCACAATCAGCAGATCGTGCGATACGACGTGGAGCGCCGCGCGGAACTCAAGCCAGCGATGCAACGGCGGATCCTTCGCTACGTGGAGTCGCGGTTACGGGAGCTGTCCTGTCTCGTGGTGTCGGACTATGCCAAGGGGGTGGTGAGCGCCACGCTGATGTCGGAGCTCACGCGGCTCGCCTCACTTCGCGGCATACCTCTGGTCGTCGATCCGAAAGTCGAACACTTCAGCTACTACAGGGGAGCGACGGTCATCACGCCGAACCATCTTGAAGCAACACAAGCTGCCGGGGTGCATGGTGATGACGATCAAGCCAGCAACGAAGCTGGCGCGATCATACGGCAGCGGTTAGGATGCCAGGCGGTGCTCATTACGCGCGGTGAAAAAGGGATGAGTTTGTACGAAGGAGAAGATGCTTCCTGGCATATTCCCGCGCAAGCCCGTCAAGTCTACGATGTCACCGGCGCGGGCGATACGGTGATCGGGACCTTGGCCCTTGCGCTGTCGACCGGCGCTTCGACGAGAGATGCGGCAACGCTGGCTAACCATGCCGCTGGTATCGTGGTCGGCATGGTCGGTACCGCAACTCTCTCGGCACAGCAGCTCTCGGAGGCGCTCGGCCATGACTAAGGCCACACCATCTGTCATAGTGGTGATTCCGGCCCGGTACGGGTCGTCGCGTTTTCCAGGAAAACCCCTGGTTATGCTCGGTCGGAAGCCCATGATCCAGCATGTGTATGAACAAGCAGCAGCTTGCCGCGTAGTGGCAGAGGTTCTTGTCGCCACCGACGATGAGCGGATCAAACAGGCTGTGGAAGGGTTTGGTGGACGCGCTGTGATGGTCACAGGAGACTATCGAACCGGCACTGATCGAGTCGCCGGGGTGGCGCGCATGATCGATGGTGACTATTTTGTGAATCTACAAGGCGATGAGATCCCGCTGCAGCCTGATTTACTGAGGGATCTCATCGAGCCGTTCATCGAGAGCGGCGCAGGAATGGGCACACTGAAGCGCGCGATCGATTCGACGGAGGACGTCCACAATCCCTCGGTCGTGAAGGTGGTTACGGACCAGCAGGGCAATGCCCTCTATTTCTCGCGGGCGCCCATTCCGTTGGTGCGGGACGATCCCAGCCGCAAGGCAGTCGGAGGGTTGCATTACATCCATCTCGGTCTGTATATGTTCCGGCGCGACATCCTGTTGAAACTGGCAGCCCTGCCCACCGGACAATTGGAGGATTCGGAAAAGCTTGAACAGTTGCGCGCGTTGGAACATGGCATTCCGATCAGAGTCTGGGAAACCAAACATGATTCTTTACGGGTGGATACGCCGGAAGATGTCGAGCCTGTGACAGAGAAGCTCCAACAGTCTGACGTCAACAAGCGGGGGTTGGACATGCTGAAGGCCGTCTCTTCCAGCTAAGGGTGGCATGCGTGTCAGAGTTATACGATCCGACAAGACGGGGGTCATTATGAGCAAATTTATTTTTGTCACAGGCGGAGTCGTCTCCTCCCTGGGGAAAGGGCTCGCCTCTGCTTCGATCGGCAACCTGCTCGAGAGCCGGGGGTTGAAGATTACGTTCCTCAAGCTCGATCCCTACATCAACGTCGATCCCGGCACGATGAATCCCTATCAACATGGGGAAGTCTATGTGACGGACGACGGTGCGGAGACAGACTTGGATCTCGGTCACTATGAACGGTATACGTCTCTGACCCTCACCAAAGAAAACAACTACACGACCGGCCGGATCTACCATTCGGTCATCACAAAAGAGCGGCGCGGCGATTACCTTGGCGGGACGGTGCAGGTGGTGCCTCACGTCACCGACGAGATTAAACAATGCATCATGCGCATCTCCCAGGGGATGGACGTGACGATCGTGGAGATCGGCGGCACGGTTGGTGACATCGAGAGCTTGCCCTTCCTTGAAGCGATTCGCCAGATGCCATATGACGTAGGGCGCGAGAACGTGCTCTATGTCCACCTGACGCTGGTGCCTTACATCGGCACAGCCGGTGAGCTCAAGACCAAACCGACGCAGCATTCTGTCAACAAGCTTCGGGAGATCGGCATTCAGCCTCATATCCTCCTCTGCCGAACCGACCGGTATCTGCCGCCGGAACTCAAGGGCAAGATCGCGATGTTCTGCAATGTCGAAAAAGACGCAGTGATTACGGCCAAGGACGTCGACACGATTTATGAAGTGCCGATCGTGTTTCGGAAGGAAGGGCTGGACGAGCTGATCGTGCGTCAGCTCCAACTCAAGACCGGTCCGCCGAATCTGCGCGAATGGGATGCGATGGTCCAGAAGATCAAGTATCCCAAGCATGAAGTCTCGGTCGCTCTGGTCGGCAAGTATGCGGGGTTGAAGGAATGTTACAAGAGTCTTTCGGAGTCGCTGGTCCATGGCGGCATCGATCATGAAACACGGGTGAATATTCAGTGGATCGAATCCGAGGAAATTGAACGGCAGGGGACTGAGCGTATCCTCCGCGAGGTCGATGGTATCCTGGTGCCGGGTGGGTTTGGCGCGCGCGGGATCGAAGGAAAGGTTGCCGCGATTCGCTATGCCAGGGAACACCAGATTCCATTCCTCGGTTTGTGTCTTGGCATGCAGTGCGCCACGATCGAGTTTGCGCGAAACGTAGCAGGATTAACCGGCGCCAACAGCGCGGAGTTCGACGAAGCCTCTCCTCATCCCGTCATTCATTTGATGTCGGATCAGCTGTCTGTCAGCGACAAGGGCGGGACGATGCGGTTGGGGTCCTATGTCTGTGTGCTGGGGGAGGGCACCCTGGCCCAAAAGATGTATGGGGTGAGCGAGGTGCGTGAGCGGCATCGGCATCGGTACGAATTTAACAACGCGTATCGCGAGCGTTTACTTGCCAAGGGTTTCGTGCTGAGCGGACTTTCGCCTGACGGGCGGCTGGTTGAGATCATCGAATTGAAGAATCATCCCTGGTTTTTGGCGACACAGTTCCATCCGGAATACAATTCGCGGCCACACCGTCCGCATCCGTTGTTTAGTGGATTTGTGGGGGCTTCTCTTAAAAGGAAGTGCGGCCACTGAGATGGAGAAAGGTCGAGGTCGAGGTCGAGGTCGAGAAATAAGATAATCTCTGCTTAACCTCATCCTCAACCTTCATTCCACTATGAGTCACGAAGTCCAAATCGGGTCCTTTAAAGTCGGCGCGGGGCATCGGCAGTTTTTGATCGCCGGGCCCTGTGTCATCGAGAGCGAACAGCTCGTGCTGGAGACGGCGGCGCGCATCGCTGAGATCGCCAAGTCTCTGGGCATGCCCTATATCTTCAAGTCGTCTTTCGACAAAGCGAACCGGACCTCCATCAACTCGTATCGCGGACCGGGCCTTGAAAAGGGCTTGGCGGTGCTGAAGAAGGTCAAGGATCAGCTAGGTCTTCCTGTCTTGACGGACGTCCATACGGAAGAACAGGCGACCGAGGCTGGGAAAATTGTGGACGTGCTCCAGATCCCCGCCTTTCTCTGCCGGCAGACCGACTTGATCATCGCAGCGGCGAAGACCGGCAAAGTGGTGAACGTCAAGAAGGGCCAGTTCCTCTCACCGCAAGAAATGGGTAATGCGGTGAAGAAAGTGGAGGAGTCCGGAAACCAGCAGATCGTCTTGACCGAGCGAGGATCGTCGTTCGGCTACAATAACCTTGTTGTCGATATGCGATCCTTTCCGGTCCTTCGGAGTTTTGGCTATCCGGTGGTCTTCGATGCGACTCATAGTGTGCAGTTGCCTGGAGGCGGGGGAACCAAGTCCAGCGGCCAGCGTGAATTTGTCGAGCCATTGGCCTGCGCGGCAGCCGGAGTCGGAGTCGATGGTTTCTTCATGGAAGTCCATCCCAATCCCGATGAGGCCCTGTCGGACGGACCCAATATGGTGCCGCTCCATCAGCTTAAAGCTTTACTTGAACGGGTCATGCGGATATGCGACGCGTCACAACCTCGAAAGTAACCAAGCCGAACGGCGCTCGATTGGCGGTGCCAAAGGGCCGAACCAGCCTTGATGTAGGCCGGCGTGTGCTGGACATCGAAGCCCGTGCGGTCCAGGCTCTCATTCAACGGCTCGATGGCGGTTTCTCGGATGCCGTCGATCTGCTCTATGCGTGTAAGGGCAAAGTCGTCATCTCGGGCATGGGCAAATCCGGTTTGATCGGGCAGAAAATTGCCGCCACGATGGCCAGCACCGGGACGCCATCGTTTTTTCTCCATCCAGCCGAAGGGCTTCACGGCGATCTCGGCATGCTGGCGCGCAAGGATGTGCTCATTGCGATTTCGAATAGCGGAGAGACGCAGGAAATTTTGCAGCTATTGCCTTTCATGGAGCGCATGGGCATTCCTGTACTGTCAATTGTTGGGCGAATGAGTTCGACGCTAGCCAAGAATAGCGCCGTCGCGTTGGATGTTTCTGTTGCAGAAGAGGCCTGTCCCATGGGGCTGGCGCCGACGGCGAGTACGACGGCGACACTCGCCATGGGCGACGCCATGGCCGTCGCCTTGCTCGAGAAGCGCGGGTTCAAGGAGCAGGATTTTGCGCAATTTCATCCGGGCGGGACGCTCGGACGCCGGTTGCTGGTGAAAGTGCGGGACGTCATGCACAGGGGGCAGGATGTCCCACAAGTAAGAGAGACGGTCTTAGGCTCGGTGGCTATTCTCGAAATGTCGGCGAAAAAACTCGGTATGACCACAGTGGTCGATCGAGCCGGCACACTTGCAGGAGTGATTTCCGACGGTGATCTGCGGAGGTTTCTCCAGCAGGGCGGAGATTTTTCTAAGGTGACAGCCGGATCCTTGGCCTCACGACATCCTAAGCTGATCGGACCGGATGAGCTGGCAGCCAAGGCGGTCGAAATGATGGAGCGGTATGCCATCACCACGCTTGTCGTTGCGGACAACGCGAAGCGAATTGTCGGGGTCGTGCATTTGCATGATTTGCTGAAGCACGGGATTGTCTAGCAGGATGCTGAAAAATTCCGCCAACAGAAGAAGACCGTTTTTTGGTTTGTCTGGTCTGTTTAGCTTGTCTGGTTTATGGTTGGATGAAACTAACCAGATGAACCAAATCAACCGGATAAACAAAACAAACCAGATCAACCAGATGGGTCATCAATGAATCGTGTACTGGCGGTATGGAAATCGGTCGGGCAGGAATCGCTTAATCTGCCGAATTTCATTACGCTGACGCGCATCCTCTTGATTCCTGTCTTCGTGGTACTGTTTGCCACGCCGACCCCGGACCGATCCCTCAGTGCAGCGATCGTCTTCGTCGTTGCAGCGGTCACCGACTTGTTGGATGGCTATCTGGCTCGCCGTAACAGCCAAGTAACCACATTGGGGAAACTCCTCGATCCCATCGCCGATAAGTTGTTGGTCCT
Source organism: Nitrospira sp. (assembly GCA_031421455.1). GTDB lineage: Bacteria > Nitrospirota > Nitrospiria > Nitrospirales > Nitrospiraceae > Palsa-1315. Next base: position 3,859 of record JANOOS010000114.1, on the reverse strand, counting down.
CTCAGCCTTGATTCTTCTGGTCAACGTCGATCGTGTGAGCGCGCTGGTTGCAATATTGATCATCGCGCGCGAAGTTGCGGTCACAGGGATTCGGGCCATTGCCGCAGGCGAAGGCATGGTGATGGCAGCTGAGATGACTGGGAAGTACAAGATGGGCCTACAAGTAGTGGCGATCGTGCTCTTAATCCTTGAGGACACGTTCTTGTCCGATCTGGGCAATCTGCATCTCGCCGGTATTGTCACGCTTTATCTGTCGCTGGTGCTCGGCTATGTCTCAGGCTGTCAATATGTGTGGAGCTTCTGGAAGCAGGTCGTGGCCAAGGGACTATAGCTCGTTTCTCTGGTCTTTTTGGTTTATCTGATTCATTTGGTTTCTTTGATTTGTTTTGTTCGTTTCGTTCCTCCGGTCGATGAACCAGATGAACCAAAGCAACCAGATGAACCAGACAAACCAGATAGACCGAGTTTGCTCGGTGTGCATACCTCCCCTCACAATCCCCTGATCCATGAACGAAGAACTTCTGTGCGCGTTGATGACGGTGCTCGGCTATCTGCTGGGGGCCATTCCCTTCGGCATCGTGGTGTCGAAGGCCATGGGATTACCCGATCCACGAACGGTCGGCAGCAAGAATGTCGGGTTTACCAACGTGTTGCGTGTATCCGGCAAGAAGGCGGGCGTCCTTACGCTTCTTGGAGACATGGGCAAAGGGTGGCTGCTGGGCTGGGTCGCGATGCAGTGGCTCACCGTCGAATCCTTCATCATGATCGTGGCGTTTGCGCCGGTCCTCGGACATCTCTTTTCGCCGTTTTTGGGTTTCAAGGGAGGGAAGGGTGTGGCAACAGCCATGGGCGTGGTACTGGGTCTATCCCCCTCTATCGGCCTTCTCATGTTGTTGATCTGGCTGGGGGCCGTCGCGATTTGGCGCTATTCATCCGGTGGTGCGCTGGCAGCCTTCGGGTGCTTACCGGTTGTGGCGATTGTGAATGAACAGCGGCAGGAGTTTTTTATCTTTACTCTGCTCGTGAGCACACTGATTTGGATCAAACACAAGGATAATATTATCCGGCTCTGGAAGGGGACGGAGAGCAAAATGGGGCAGCGGAAGGACTGACAGCTATGTCGGTTCTTTGCTCCCGGAACGCGCGCCCTGAGAAGGGCCTCGTTCGACGGCCGCAGTAGAACCAACATAGCTGCCAGTCCTTTGAGAGATGGGTGGGGAAGGGCTGCACGCCAATAAGACGGGGTCACCTCACAATGACCTCAATAAGCTTAGAGGAAGAGAGTTTGTGAAACAGGGCTATCGGTTGATCATTGTGGACAAGGCTGGTGTGCTGGTCTCTGAATTCCAACTGACGGAGAATGCACTGGCTCAGCCGGAAGCCTTTGTCACGGCGCTCAAACAGTCGATTGAGGATATTGAAGAAGAAGAGTCGTGAGGTTCCTTCGCGGGAGTGACAAGGAATTTTACTAATGCAATACATACATCTTGGTCGGTCAGGAGTGAAGGTCAGCCGACTCTGTCTCGGCACCATGAACTTCGGGCCGGAGACGAGCGAGGCGGACAGTTTCGCCATTATGGATCGGGCGCTGGAATTGGGAATTAATTTTTTCGATACGGCCGACGTCTATGGTTGGAAGGTGGGCGAGGGCTGGACCGAGCAGATCGTGGGTCGTTGGTTCTCGCAAGGCGGCGGGCGTCGTGAAAAGGTCGTTCTGGCGACGAAGGTCTTCGGTCGGATGGGTGAGTGGCCGAATCAGTCTCGTTTGTCGGTCCTGCATATCAAGCGGGCCTGCGAGGACAGCCTGCGGCGTCTGCAGACAGATTGTATCGACCTCTATCAGATGCATCACATTGATCGGGAGACGCCGTGGGAGGAGATCTGGCAGGCGATGGAGCAGTTGGTCCGGGAGGGCAAGGTGCTGTACGTGGGTAGCAGCAATTTCGCCGGCTGGCATCTGGCCCAGGCGCAAGAGCTGGCTCGAAGCCGCCATTTCCTTGGCCTCGTGTCGGAGCAGAGTCTTTATAATCTGAATGAGCGTACGATCGAGTTGGAAGTGATTCCGGCCTGCGAAGCCTACGGCATCGGTCTGATTCCCTGGAGTCCGCTCGCACGCGGGCTGTTGGCCGGGGCATTGGAACCAGCGCAGGTTGGTCGACGCGCAAACGAAGATCTAAAAAAAGATATCGAGATCTATCGTCCCAAGCTGGTGGCCTATGATGCGCTGTGCACACAACTCGGCGAACGTCAGGCCGATGTGGCACTTGCCTGGTTGCTGCACCAAAAGGCCGTTACGTCGCCGATTATCGGACCCCGCACGATGGAGCAATTGAATGGCGCGATGCGCGCTCTGAGTGTCACGTTGAGCCAGGAAACACTGAAACGGCTCGACAATATCTTTCCCGGCCCTGGTGGGCCTGCACCAGAAGCATACGCCTGGTAAGAACGGTCCAATCAGCCGTGAGTTGCGTACGGTGCCCGCTAAAACCCCTTGACCAGGCTCTTCCACGGCGTCTAGCATAGGGCTGTGAAGAATGAGCTTGGGTGACTGACCAAGCCCTCACGCGTTTCACCTCCTTCCTGCGCGTTTGATTCTCCAGTTTCTGCAGCGCCTCTACCAGCATGTTTCCGAACTGCTGGGATCATTGGGCGATCACTAGGGGCGAAGCGAATCAGTCTCTTGAGGACGCATGAGGCTGCGGACTTGCAGTAGATTTCTCGGCGCGGGATTTCCAACCTATGAAGGAGAGACACGATGACATCCGAAGAGCAAATCACAAAAATGAAGAAAGCGATCACTCAGGCCATGAAAGTGATGGGAGATCGGTTTGGATCGACTGAGGCAGATGTTGAGAAGGCTATTGCTGAGTTGAAGGCGTCCATGCAGACAGCGCCGGTTGCAGCGCCGCAGCCTTCTCAGGGTGCGGCAGCCGTGACCGCCGGAGTGTAGCGCCGCAAGTGTTCGCCTGTTGACCTAGACCTGAGGAGTAGGGAAGTCCTCGCGTGCCTGGAGAGTATGTCTGTAGCTTCTTAGCGGTATGATGTTCAGGGTAAGGGCGACGTGTTTTTCTCTGCCCTGCCGAATCTGCGGTATCGCCTTTTCCTCTGTCCCCGCAGCGAGTCGTACGGTGAGTATCTTGCCTGGTGTGCCTCGCTGCCCTCTATGCTCATGAGTGATGCGGTGCGACAGGGCTGGTGGCTCTCGGCAGGGCAGCGGAGTAGCTGTGCCGACAGCGTGACAGAGGAGCGGCCAGATGAGCGATCGCACGAATGATGTGAGGCTTCTGTGGCCTCTTCCGGCCCACGACTACTGGTCCACCCCCTTCGCCGAATCGTTGCTACAACATCTGAATCTTTCCCCTGGAGCCTCCATTCTCGATATTGCTTCCGGCCACGGGATTCCGGCTTTTTACCTGGCAGAACAGGTCGGACCAACGGGACGGGTTTTGGCCATCGACCTCAGTGGGCGTCAGGTCGAGAGCGCGCGAGCGATTCAAGGAGCGCAACTTCCGTGGCTGCAGTTCGAATGTCTGGATATGCGCGCAGTGCCTCAGCATCTGCCCTGTTTCGACCGTATCACCGGCAATCTCTCCGTCATGTTTTTCCGCCCCAATCGGTTCGAGGCTGTCCAGGGGTTGGTGGAACATCTCAAGCCAGGCGGACAACTGGTTCTGACCTTTCCTTCGCTTGGCACATTCGAGTCACTCTGGTGTCGGATCGATCAGGAAATGGCGGTTCGTGGTCTCCTGGCGGAACGCCGTCGGCTGGAAGCCTATCTCACCGAACGGCCGTCAGGAGAAGAGGTACGTGGATGGCTGGACAAGCTTCATTTCTCGCGTATTGTTGTCGCTGAGTATCC